>NZ_JBBKVV010000043.1:0-29900 GCF_037968635.1 Phenylobacterium sp. | reverse complement strand
TGGGCGTGCGTCGGTCGCAATGCGGGGACCTGTTCCGGTCCCACTTCGGCGCGGCCTTCCCCTTTGAGGCCTTCCACGCCAGTTGGCGCCTCCACTTCTGGCGGGTCGCCGAAAACAGGGTCGCCATGAAGCCCGGCGTCCCCGAACTTCTGGACCTCCTGGACCAGGCGCGGTTGCCGCGCGCCATCGCCACCTCGTCCTCGGCGCCAACCGTCGCGCGTCACCTGACCACCCACGGCCTGACCGATCGCTTCGACCAGATCGTCTGCCGGGGAGACTACGAGCACGGCAAGCCCGCCCCCGATCCCTTCCTGGCGGCCGCCCGACGGCTGGGGGTCGAGCCCCGGTTCTGTCTGGCCCTTGAGGACTCTCCCATCGGCGTCCGCTCGGCCTCGGCGGCGGGCATGATGACCGTGATGGTGCCCGATCTTCTCGAACCCACGGAGGCGCTGGCCGCCCTGTGCGTCCTCGTCGCGCGCGATCTGCATCAGGTCCACGACCTGGTTCAGGCGAGTTTATGAAGGGCAGCCTTCCTGGCGCAGATACCAGGCCAGGAACACGCGGGCGTCAATCCGAGGCGAACTGCGGCGCCGGCATGTCCGCGAACAGGATCGGTTCGACTCTATCGGTCCCGCTTGCCAGGGTCCTGGCCCACCAGCCGACATCACGCCAGGCGCCCTGTTTGAAGCCGACCTCGGGATAGAGGGCCACCTGACGGAACCCCATCGCCTCATGCAGGGCGACACTGCTGGCGTTGGGCAGGGCGATTCCGCCGTAGGCCATATGCAGGCCCTGGGCCTCAAGCAGCGCAAGCAGCTCGCCATACAGCCGTCGGCCGACCCCTTTCCGGTGGACGTCAGACCGGGCGTAGACCGTGACGTCGCACGACCAGCGGTAGGCGGCCCGCTCGGCGTGCGGCGAACCATAGGCATAAGCGACGACCTCGCCGGCCTCCTCGTGCACCAGATAGGGATGGGTCCGCAAAATCCGACCCATCCGCTCGGCCATCTGGGCAGGGGTCGGGGCGACCTCCTCGAAGGAGATGACCGTATCGCGGACGTAAGGGCCGTAGATCTCCGCGATCGCTTCGGCATCCTCGATGCACGCGACTCTGATGCCAGCCATTGATCCCCCATCTGCTAAGGCGTAGACGTTCGTCTCAGATAGTAGATAGAGAGTCAATATAGTGGATATCGAAGCCCAGCTTGCGCGGCGGATCGCCGACCTCAGGGCGCGCCATGGCTGGACTCTCGCCGAATTCGCCGAGCGTTCCGGCGTCTCCAAGTCCATGCTGAGCAAGGTGGAGCGGCAGGAGGCCAGCCCCACGGCGACCATCCTTCTGCGCGTGGCCGCGGCTCTCGGCCTCACCTTGGCGGAACTCATGTCCGAGCAAGTGGCGTCCGCCAGGTTCCTGCAGAGGGGTGACCAGCCGAGCTGGACCGACCCCGCGACCGGCTACGAACGTCGCCAGGTTTATCTGAGCCCCGCTATGCCGCTGGAGCTTGTCGAGGTGCACATGCCTCCGGGAAAGCAGGTCGCCGCCGCCGCATCCTCCTACGCCCTGATCCGGCAGGTGGTCTGGGTTCTGGAGGGCTGTCTGGTCATCCAGGAAGGCCCGCAAAGCACAGCCCTCACAGCCGGCGACCGCCTGGAGTTCGGCCCACCCTCCAATGTCGTCTTCCGCAACGATAGCGCGGAGGTCACCCGCTATCTCGTTGCCGTGCTGCGGGGATAGGATTGGGGGTCACCGCGCGGGAACCACCCGCCCCCGGATCATCTGGATCTGCCCGCGCTCCTCTAGTTCCAGCGCCGCGTCGAAGCTCATCCCCTCCAGGGTCGCGTCGAAGGTGCGCTTGGAGATCCGCAGGGCGTCGGGGCCGGCCTTGAGCATGGCCGTCGCCAGGCGCTCGCCCTCGGCGGCCAGACCCTCGTCAGCGATCACCTTGGACACCAGGCCCACGCGGGCGGCCTCCTCGGCGTTCATCGGCTCGCCGGTCAGCAGCATCTCGCGGGTCCGGGATATCCCCATGGTCCGCTGCAGCCGCCAACTCACCGCCAGCTCCGAGCCCGACAGCCCGATCTTGATGAAGGCCGGATGGAAGGCTGCGCTGGCGCCGGCCACGATCACGTCGGCGGCCAGCGCGATGGCCAGGCCGCCGCCCGCCGCGGCCCCGTGCACCAGGGCGATGATCGGCTGCGGACAGGCGCGCATGGCCTTCAGCGTGTCGCGCCGCATCCAGTCGCCGTTCGGCCCGTCCCGCAGTCGGTCCGGCTGGCCGCCGGCCTTGAGGTCCGCGCCGGAGGAGAACGCGCGCCCCGCCCCGGCCAGCACGATCACCCGGCACGCGGTGTCACGGCGCCGGGCCTCGAAATAGGCCAGCAGGGCGTCCGACAGCGGCTGGTTCAGCGCGTTCAGCCGCTCGGGCCGGTTCAGCGTCACAAAGTCGGTTTCACCCCGCCGTTCCACCAACAATACGTCTTGATCGGCCACGCCGGCCTCCCTGTCCTTGTTCCGCCCGAGGGGTCCCGGACCTTTGGAGGGATCAGGCACGGGAGTCCTTACGGAAGTCACCGAGAATATCCGAGAGCCGCCGTCACCCGCCCTGCGTGGCGCCCTCCTCCGCCAGCAGGTCCAGCGCCACCTCCAGCACCGCCTCCAGCCGCCCGGCCTCGCGGTCGGTGCGCGCCGCCTCCCGTGGCGTCAGCTCCTGCCCGCACACCAGGTCGCAGGCCGCCAGCAACACCGGATGCTGGTGCAGCCGCCGGCGATAGAGGGCCAGCTTGGCCGCCGCCGCCACCCGCGCCTCGGCCTGGGCCAGCACCTCGGTCAGGCTGGTCCCCTGCGGGTTGTCGCCATGCTTGATCTCCAGGCTCGAGCCGATCGCGGTCCCCGCCTGGGCGCGGCGGTAATAGGTCCCATAGCGTTCGCCGGCGCACTTCTGCTGGTCGTTCAGCCGTCCCTGGCCGACCAGCCACTCCAGCCCGGCCTGCCGGCGATGCGGCTTGCGCGGCGTGGCCGGCGCCTCGATGGCCGCGCCTCGGGCCTGTGACAGGGCCACCGTCTCGGCGATCCCCTGCGTGACCGCCAGGGCCTCCGCCCTAGCCTTGCCCCGCCGCTCCAGAACCAGAAGACGCTCGCGCTCCAGGCGCGCCAGATGGGCCGTACGGCTCATGCGCGGAAACTCCCTCTGTAGGAATGAAGACTCAGCCCCTGGCCGGGGCGATCATCGGCAGGCAGACCGCCACCCCGTCACGCCCGATGCGGCGCTCGGAGAAGGCCCAGAACCCGCCCGCCGCCAGCACCGCCGCCACATGGGCTTCATGCCGCGCGAACTTCGGCAGCTGGCTGTCGCCTGCCCCCCGCGCGGTCCGCGATTTGAACAGCTTCTCGAACCGCCGAGCCTGCCAATCCTCCAGGCCCAGCTGCGTCCTGGCGCGGAGGGGTGACGTCCCACTTTGACGTAGGGCTGCGTAATCTTGCCCGTCGGCGGGCCTTGGTATGGCGATTTCCCGTTGCATGTATAAAACATACGGAACATACCGGGAACGGGCAACATGAATCTGTATTTTCTATACAGACTTTCCACTGTAGGTTTCGCGCCATGGACGAACGCTTCCAACGCCTCCGCGTCGCGCGCACCGAAAAGGGCTTCGACACCGCCGCTGCGGCCGCTGAAGCCTTCGGCTGGAACCGCAACACCTATGCCTCCAACGAGAATGGCAACGCCCCCTTCTCCTATCGCAAGGCCAAGGACTATGCGGCCGCCTTCGGGGTCCGCCCAGAGTGGCTCTATGACGCCTCGGGCGCCATGCGGCCCGGCGCGGGTCCGGGCCTGGTCAAGGTGATCGGCCGGGTGGGCGCCAACCCGGAAGGCGTCGTGCTCTTCGCCACCGGCCAGGAGGCCGACGACCTGGCCCCAATCCCGCCTGGGGGAACGGAGAACGCCGTCGCTCTCCAGGTCTCGGGCCACTCCATGCGCGGCCTCGCCGACGACGGCGCGCTGATCTATTTTGAACACCAGCAGACGCCGCCGACCCCCGACATGCTGGGCCATGTGGTGGTCGTGGAGACCGACACCGACGAGGTGCTGGTCAAGCGCCTGCTGCGCGGCAGCGAGCCCGGCCGCTTCGACCTGGAGAGCCTGGCCGGCCCCACCCGCCACGACGCCCGCCTGCGCTGGGCCGCTCACATCACCGCGATTATCCCGCCCTACCAGGCCCGCCGGATCATCCTCCGCGGGTGACTCACCCCCAGGTGGTCCGGCCTTGCGAGAAATCTCAAATTCACCTTGGTGGATTTCTGTAGATTTTATACACTTTTCCGATGAAAAGCCACGACCTTGAGCTGATCGACCTCCTGACCGCCGAACGCGCCCGCGATCAGGCCCGGCTCAGTTGGGGAGCCCGGGAGGCGCGGCGGTCCAGCGGCGTCGCCTGGTCGGGCATGGCGCCGGCCCCCTGCCTCCCACGTACCGACGACGCCCTTCTCGACGACGCCCGCGCCAAGCTCGCGGCCCGGCGGCGTTGGCGCGAGAGCGCCCAGGGCCGGTTCGTCAGCGCGGTGGCTCAGGTCCAGAGCGCGGCCCGGACCGCCCACGCCACCGGCGAGCGGGCGCGCGACGCCGCAGCCCGTGATTTTTGGAGTGAGCGTCAGACTTGCGAGGCCCTGGCCCAGGATCTGCGCCGGCAGGCCATCGCCCTGGCCGCGGGCGTCCGCGCCGCCCGTCGGGCGCTCCGAGGCGCTCTGGAGCCGTAGCGGCGCCTGCCGCGCCGGCACGGCGCCTCGGCTTGACCGCTCCGATCCGCGAATATAGGTAGTTCGCCAACCTAACTATATATTCACGGGACTCGATGCCCACTTCCACCGACGACCCGGTCACCCTGGCCGAAACCCTCCGCCCCGCCCTGTTGCGGGTCTCGCGCCGCCTGCGCCAGGAGGCCCAGAAGGCCGGGGTCTCGGCCCTCGACGCCCTGCTGCTCAACCAGATCCGCCGCAATCCCGGGGTCGGCGTCTGCGATCTGGCCGACAACGAGCAGCTCTCCCGCCCCACCATGAGCGGCCATATCAAGCGCCTGGAGGCCGCCGGCTGGATCGCCCGCGCCGACAGCGCCACCGATGGGCGCCGCTCGGGCCTCGCCATCACCCCGGCGGGCCAAGCTCAGCTCGACGCCATCCGCCAGCACCGCAACGACTGGCTGGCCGCTCGCCTCGCCAAGCTCCCCGAGGATGCCAGCCGCCGGCTCGACGCAGCCACGGGCCCCCTCCTCCAACTGCTGAGCCTCGAGGCATGAGCGAGGTCGAAGGCCCGGTGGAAGCCCAGGCCGCCCCTCCCGCCGGCGGCGGCGGCGTGCGCGGCTGGATGATCCCGGCGATCATCGGCTCGGCCATGCTGATGCAGACCCTCAACGCCACGGTGATCTCCAACGCCCTGCCCACCATGGCCAAGGCCCTGGATGAGGATCCGCTGCGCCTGAACCTGGCCATCACCATGTTCCTGCTGGCCTCTGCGGTGTTCCTGCCCATCAGCGGCTGGGTCGCCGACAAGTTTGGGGCCAAGCGCATCTTCATGATCGCCATGGTCCTGTTCGCCCTGTCCTCGGCCGCCTGCGGCTTCGCCCAGGACCTCAACCAGCTGGTCATCGCCCGCATCTTCCAGGGCATGGCCGGCGCCATGATGGGCCCCGTCGGCCGCCTGGTTCTGCTGCGCACCACGCCCAAGAGCGAGCTGGTGGGCGCCATGTCGGTCCTCACCATGCCGGCCCTGCTCGGCCCCGTCATCGGCCCCGTGGTCGGCGGCGCCATCGTCACCTTCTTCGACTGGCGCTGGATCTTCTTCATGAACCTGCCCATCGCCGTCGCCGGGGTCCTGCTGGTCCGTGCCTATGTCCCCAATGTGAAGGAGCAGGACGTCTCGCCCATCGACTGGATCGGCATCCTGCTGACGGGGCTCGGCCTCGCCGGTCTGATCCTGGGCTTTGAGAACATCGGCCGCGGCGCCATGCCCCCCGGCGTCGTGGCGGCCCTCTTCCTGGGCAGCATCGCCGCCCTGGTCGCCTACCGGTTCCACGCCAAGGGCAATCCCCACGCCATCATCGACCTGTCCATCTTCAGGCTGGTGACCTTCCGCGCCTCGGTGATCGGCGGCGCCTTCATGCGGGTGGCCATGGGCGCGACGCCCTTCCTGCTGGCCATGCTGCTGCAAATCGGCTTTGGCCTCTCGGCCTTCCAGGCAGGCCTGATGACCTTCATCAGCGCCGCCGGCGCCCTGGTGATGAAGACCACCGCCCCGCCGATCCTCCGCCGCTACGGCTTCCGCACCGTGCTGCTCGTCAACGCCGTCATCGTCGGCGTCAGCTTCATGGCCTATGGCCTCTTCGAACCCTCGACCCCGCACTGGATCATGCTGACGGTCCTCGCCATCGGCGGCTTCTTCCGCTCCCTGCAGTTCACCAGCCTCAATGGCCTCGCCTATGCGGAGATCGAGCAGCATCAGATGAGCCGCGCCTCGACCACCTCCTCCATGGCTCAGCAGTTGGTGCAGTCCATCGGCATCGGCCTGGCCGCCCTGCTGCTTCACACCCTGATGGTCTCGCAAGGCCAGACCCAGATGACCACCGCCACCATCGCGCCGGCCTTCGTGATCATCGGGGCGATCACCTTCATCTCGATCCTGTTCTTCATTCCCCTGCCCAAGAACGCCGGCGACGAGATGAACGGCCGCAAACCCGGCTAATCTCCTCGACTTCCCCGGCGTGCGGTCGGCATCGTCTCCCCAACGAACGAGGGAGACTTCCATGCCGACCAACCGCCAGTGGATCCTGCGCCGCCGCCCGACCGGTGAGATCGGTCCCGAAGACCTCGAGCTGGTCGAGACCCAGACGCCGGACCTCAAGGACGGCGAAGTTCTGGTCCGCACAATCTACCTGTCGCTGGACCCCACCAACCGCATCTGGATGAGCGACCAGGACCAGTACCTGCCGCCCGTCGAGATCGGCGACGTCATGCGCGGCGGCGTCATCGGCGTGGTGGAGGCCTCCAACAGTCCCGACCTCCAGGTTGGCCAGATCGTCAATCCCGGCCTCGGCGGCTGGCAGGACTACACGGTCCTCCCGGCCGCCATGGCCCGCCCCAGCCTGCAGATTCCCGGGGTCCCGCTGACCGCCTATATGAGCGCGCTCGGCGCCACCGGCCTCACCGCCTGGTTCGGCCTCATGGACATCGGCAAGCCCCAGCCGGGCGAAACCGT
Organism: Phenylobacterium sp.; assembly: GCF_037968635.1. Classification (GTDB taxonomy): domain Bacteria; phylum Pseudomonadota; class Alphaproteobacteria; order Caulobacterales; family Caulobacteraceae; genus Phenylobacterium. The sequence continues at coordinate 22,653 of NZ_JBBKVV010000043.1, read as the reverse complement.
CGTGGTCTCCGCCGCCGCCGGCGCGGTGGGCTCCATCGTCGGCCAGCTGGCCAAGCTGAAGGGCTGCCGGGTCATCGGCATCGCCGGCAGTCCGGAGAAGTGCCGTTGGCTCACCGAGGAGCTCGGCTTCGACGCGGCCATCGACTACCGCAACGAAGATGTCGGCGCGGCCCTCGATCGCCATTGCCCCGATGGGATCGACGTGGATTTCGAGAACGTCGGCGGCGAGATCATGGACGCCGTCCTGGCCCGCATGAACAACTTCGGCCGCGTCGCCCTGTGCGGGATGATCTCCACCTACAATATCGACGGACCGGTCCCCGGCCCCAAGGACTTCGCCCGCGTGCTGATGCGCCGCCTGCTGATCAAGGGCTTCATCATCATCGACTATCTGCCCCGCGCCGCCGAGGCGATGGCCGAACTGATCCCCCTGGTGGCGTCCGGCCAGCTCAAGTGGAAGGCTCACACCGTCGACGGCCTCGAGAACGCCGCCGAGGCCGTGAAGCTGCTTTTCACCGGCGCCCATGACGGAAAGCTGCTGGTGCGCGTTTCTCCTGAACCCAACACCTGAGGAGACGCACCCCATGATCCGCAGAGCCCATGCCGCCTGGCGCGGAACCGGCCGTGACGGCGACGGCGACCTGACCACCGATTCCGGCGTCCTCGATCAGACCCCCTATTCGTTCAAGACCCGCTTCGAGGACGAGAAGGGCACGAACCCTGAGGAGCTGATCGCCGCGGCCCACGCCGGCTGCTTCACCATGCAGTTGGCCTTCCTGATCCAGCGCGCCGGCTTCACGCCGGAGAGCCTCACCACCGAGGCTGCAGTCTCCCTGAGTCCGGACGGCGGCGGCTTCAAGATCGACAAGTCGGCCCTGACCCTGCGCGCCAAGGCGCCGGGCCTGGACCAGGCGAAGTTCGACAACCTGGCTCACCAGGCCGAGACCAGCTGTCCGGTCTCCAAGCTTCTGAACGCCGAGATCACCCTGGACGCCACCCTGGAGGACTAGCCGCGGCATTCGGTGCGGATGGCGCTTGCCTTACGTTGGGCAAGCCGCCCTCCAATCCTCCCAACAGGCCAAAGAGCCCAGGGAGAAACGTCATGTCGGACACCACCCTCGCCCCCGCGTCCGGGGACCTCGGCTTCGATCCCGTCGCCCTGAGCGACAAGTACCGCGCCGAACGCGACAAGCGCCTGCGCGCCGACGCCAACGAGCAGTATGTCGAGATCGCGGGCGACTACGCCCACTACCTCGAAGATCCCTATGTGGCCCCGGGCTTCACCCGCGAACCCCTGACCGACGAGGTCGAGGTGGTGGTGATCGGCGGCGGCTTCGGCGGCCTGCTGGCTGGCGCCCGCCTGCGCGAGGCCGGGGTCCAGGACATCCGGGTCATCGAGAAGGGCGGCGACTTCGGCGGCACCTGGTACTGGAACCGCTACCCGGGCGCGGCCTGCGATATCGAGAGCTACATCTACCTGCCGCTTCTGGAGGAGGTCGGCTTCATGCCGCGGGAGAAGTACACCCGCGCCCCGGAAATCCTCGCCCACAGCCGCGCCATCGGCGAGAAGTTCGGCCTCTACGACAACGCCTGCTTCCAGACCGAGGTCACCAACATGACCTGGGACGAGGCCGCGTCCCGCTGGATCATCGAGACCAATCGCGGCGACCGGATGAAGGCTCGCTTCGTGGCCATGGCCAACGGTCCGCTCCACCGGCCCAAGCTGCCGGGCATTCCCGGCGTCGACACCTTCAAGGGCCACACCTTCCACACCAGCCGCTGGGACTATCACTATACCGGCGGCGACAGCTTCGGCGGTCTGACGGGCCTGGCCGGCAAGCGGGTGGGCATCATCGGCACCGGGGCCACGGCGGTGCAGTGCGTGCCGCACCTGGGAGAAGGCGCGGGCGAACTCTTCGTCTTCCAGCGCACCCCCTCCTCCATCGATGTGCGCAACAACCGCCCCACCGATCCGGAGTGGGCCGGCAGCCTGGAGCCCGGCTGGCAGCAACGCCGAATGGACAACTTCAACATCCTGCTCTCGGGCGGCTACCAGGAGGAAGACCTGGTCAATGACGGCTGGACCGACATCATCCGCACCCTGGGCCTCGTGGCCCGCCAGCGGGCGGAGTCCAACGCCGAGGTGATCAATCCGGCTGAACTCATGCAACTGGCCGACTTCAAGAAGATGGAGCAGATCCGCGCCCGGGTAGATGCCGTGGTCGGTGACGCCTCAACCGCCGAGGCGCTGAAGCCCTACTACAACCAGTTCTGCAAGCGCCCCTGCTTCCACGACGACTACCTGGCCACCTTCAACCGCCCCAACGTCCACCTGATCGACACAAACGGACAGGGCGTCGAACGCATCGACGAGACCGGGATCTGGGCCAACGGCCGGCACTACGAACTCGACTGCCTGATCTATGCGACGGGCTTCGAGGTCGGCACCGACTACACCCGGCGCGCCGGCTATGAGGTCCACGGCAAGGGCGGCCTGACCCTGACCGAGAAGTGGAAGGACGGCCTCTCGACCCTGCATGGCATGCACACCCGCGGCTTCCCCAACTGCTTCATCTTCTCCAACGCGCAGTCCGGCTTCACCGCCAACTTCCCGCACATGATGAACGAGCAGTCCAAGCACTTCGCCTACATCGTCCAGCATGCCCTCGACCACCAGGTGCGCACCGTCGAAGCCTCGCAGGAGGCCGAGACCGCGTGGGTCGATAAGATCCTGTCCCTGGCGATCATGCGCCAGAAGTTCCAGGAGGAATGCACCCCCGGCTACTACAACAACGAGGGCCAGCCCTCGGCCCTGGCCGTCCGCAACGGCTCCTATGGCGCAGGCCCCGCCGCCTTCATCAAGGTGCTGGAAGACTGGCGCGCGGAGGGCGGTCTACCGGGTCTGGAATTGAATGCCGATTGAATCTCCGCTGACCCCGGCCTTCGCCGGGGTGAGCGGTCGTTGATGACCTAGGCCTTCTTCACGAACTCGGTCTTCAGGACGAGGTCCTTCACCTTCTCGGCGCGGCACTCGATCTGGGTCTCGTCGTCGGTGAGGCGGATATTCTTCATCAGGGTTCCGCGCTTCAGGGTGACCGTGGTCCCCTTGACCTTCAGGTCCTTGATCAGGGTGACGGAGTCGCCCTCCACCAGAAGGGCGCCATTGGCGTCGCGAACGTTCATGGCGGCAATCCCTGCACGGCGAAGGCCTGTGCTGTAGGGGTTGGGCGGCCCGCCCACAAGCAGGCCGCCCTTCAGGTCCCTAGGCGACCGCGCCCAGATAGTCGCGCTTGCCCACTTCCACGCCCTTGTGGCGCAGGATGTCGTGGGCGGTCACCACGTGGAAATAGAAGTTCGGCAAGGCGAAGCCGAACAGATAGTCCGGGCCGCTGAAGGTCGGCTTCATCGGGCCGAAGTTCAGCGTGATGGTCCGCCCTTCGCCCGCGTCGACGTCGGCCACCGACAGGCTCTCCAGGTAGGCGATGGTCTTGGTGATACGCTCCTGCAGCTGCGGGAAGGTGGTCTCCTCATCCGCCATCTTCGGGGCCTCAATGCCGCTGAGCCGCTCGCCGGACAGCTTGGCGGTGTCGCTGGTGCGCTGCACCTGGGCCGCCAGGGCCAGCATGTCGGGGGCCAGCCGCGCCTCGATCAGCTCCGAGGGATCGATCCCCTTCTCGGCCGCATGGGCCGCGCCCTTTTCCAGCAGATTGGAGAGGTTCTTCAGGCCGCGCACGAAGAGCGGGATCGAGGCTTGGTGGAGGGATATCGACATGCAGATGTCCTTGGAAAGGTGCGGGCCCACCGTGGGCCTTGGCCGTGCATATGGGGGCTGGAAGACCAAAGCGCGACCACTCCTCATTATTCCCTATTCTTCCCTATTGACTCACGTTTAGGGCCGATTTAGTACGTTCTTATGATCACCCTCCCGCCCCCAACCGGCCAGGACCTGTTCACGGTCTATCAGGTGGCCGACCGCCTTCAGCTCCATCCGAAGACGGTGCGGCAGTACATTCGCGACGGTCGACTGACGGCCACGCGGATCGGAAAATCCTATCGCATCGCGGCTCGTGACCTGGCCGCCCTGGCCGGTGAAGCCGCCGCCGTCAGCGAACTCGAGGTGCTTCGCACCCATGAGGTCCAGGTGGCGACGACCGTGGACGTCCACGCGGTCGACCCGAATACGGTCCACCGCATCACCACCCTGCTGACCTCCAGCCTGAATGGACCCCAGGACCCTGACCGCACCGCCCGACTGGACCTGATGCACGACCCCGAGCGCGGTCGGCTGCGCATCGTCATCGCCGGCGGCCCCAGGGTCACCGCCGACCTGTTACGGCTCATCCAGGCCGTGACGGAGGCGTGAGCCATGTCCGCGATCTACAGGACGCCTGCCGGTGAACAAGCCGTCCGCGAGGCCTATCTGGCGGTCCTGGCCCACTGGCCGATCCCCCACGAACAGTTGCGCATCCCCACCCGCCAGGGCGAGACCTTTGTGCTCGCCAGCGGCCCCGCAGACGCCTTGCCCCTCGTGGTCTTCCACGGCGCCCACGCCAACGCCGCCCGTTGGATGCGGGAGGCTGCGGCATGGTCCCAGCATTTCCGTGTCTATGCGGTCGATGTCATAGGCGACGCTGGCCTCAGCGCGCCCTCGAGACCACCTCTCGCGAACGAAGATCACGCCCTCTGGCTGGACGACCTGCTGGCGGGTCTGGAGCTGGACAAGGTCGCCCTGCTGGGCGAGTCGCTCGGCGGCTGGCTGGCGATCGACTATGCGACCCGAAGGCCGGAGCGCGTCACTCAGTTGGTGCTGCTTTGCCCCGCAGGGACCGGCGCGCAGAAGAACCTGCTGCTCAAGGCTCTGCCGCTTCTGCTACTGGGCTCTTGGGGAGCGCACAAGCTCACCGAGCTGGTCCTGGGTCCGCCGCCTCTGGGTCCCTCCCCGCTTGAGAGTCAGGTCGGCGAACTGATGAACCTGATCTTCCAGCACGCACATCGGCGCATGATCAAGATTGCCCCCTTTAGCGACGAGGCCCTGAAGCGCCTCGCCATGCCGGTCTTGGCCATCGTCGGCGGCAAGGACGTGCTGCTGGACTCCGCCGGGACGCGCCGGCGTCTGTCCGCCAACCTGGCCCACGCGCAGGTGATCTACCTGCCGGAGGGCCGCCACCTCCTGCCCGACCAGACCGAGACCGTCCTGAACTTCCTGCAGCATAGGCCATGAGCTCAATCCAGTCCCTCAACGACGCCCGCATCTGGCTCTGCGACGCCGACGGTCCGCGCCTGTCCTCCGGCCGCGACGCCACCGACCTCATCGGCGACGCCTATGGCGCGGAGGTCGCGGTGATCGCCCTCCCCGCATCGCGCCTGACCGATGAGTTCTTCGATCTCAGCACCCGGCTGGCCGGGGAGTTCGTGCAGAAGTTCGTCAACTTCGGCATGGCGCTGGCCATCGTCGGCGACATCTCCGCCCATGTGGCCGGCAGCACCGCCCTGCGCGACTTCGTCTACGAGTCCAACTGCGGCCGGCATCTGTGGTTCGTCGAAGACCTGGAGGCGCTGGCCGCTCGCCTTTGACGCCAAGGCAGGCTTGCGCCCCGCCGACGATCGGCCGACCCTTCCGCCCAACCAGAAAACAACAGGGCGGAGAGCGACCATGTCCATCGACTTCGAGATTCCGGCGGAGGCCAAGGCCATCCGCGCCAAGGTGCGCCAATGGGTGCACGACGAGTGCATCCCCGCCGAAAAGCGCCTGGTGGACAAGGAATCCTACAAGACCGTCCTGGCCGAACTGCGGACCAAGGCCCGCGCCGCCGGTCTCTGGCTGCCCTTCATCCCCAAGGAACACGGCGGCATGGGCCTGGGCCCGCTGGCCAACGCCCTGGTCCAGATGGAACTGGGGGAAAGCCACCTCGGCGCCCTGTCGATGAACAGCCAGGGCCCTGACGACGCCACCATGCTGACCCTGCTGGCCCACGGCACCGAGTTCCAGAAGGAGAAGTACCTCAAGCCCCTGCTGAACGGCGATAAGCGCGTCTGCTACTCGATGACCGAGAAGGCGGCCGGCGCCGACGCCACCGGCATGCAGACCCGGGCGGTGAAGGACGGCAACGAGAACTACATCCTGAACGGCGAGAAGTGGTTCTCCTCGGCCGCCAGCGCCGCCGACATGGCCGTCGTCATGGCCATGACCGACCCCGACGCCCCGCGCCATCAGCGCTATTCCACCTTCATCGTCGAGCTGCCGAACCCCGGCTACGTCATCAAGCGCGACATCGGCACCATGGCCAAGGAAGGTCCCCTCAGCCACATCATGGGCGGCGGCCACTCCGAGATCGAGATCAAGGACCTGGTGATCCCCGCCGAGAACCTGCTCGGCGGTGAAGGCCAAGGCTTCAACATGGGCCAGCACCGCCTGGCCTACGGCCGCCTGCGCCACGGCATGCACAATGTGGCCATGGCCCAGCGGGCCCTGGACATGGCCGCCGCCCACGTCACTCAGCGCGAAACCTTCGGCAAGAAGCTGTCGGAGCGTCAGGGCGTGCAGTGGATGCTCGCCGACTGCGCCAGCGAGCTCTACATGGCCCGCCTGATGCTGCTGCACATCGCCTACAAGGCCGAACGGGGCATGGACCTGCGGCAGGAAAATTCCATCGCCAAGGTCTTCCTGGCCCACATGGTCCACAAGGTGGTGGACACCGCCATCCAGCTGCACGGCGCCCTCGGCTACTCCACCGACACCCCCCTGGCCGCCTGGTACACCCATATCCGCTCTCAGCGGTTGGTGGACGGGCCTGACGAGGTGCACCGCTGGACGGTGGGCCGCAACGTGATCAAGGCCTATGAGCGCGACGGCACCACCGCTGCGGCCGCAGGCGGCGACCTGCTCTAATCGGCTCGGGGGAGCGGCAGGCTCAGCCGGGCCACCAGGCCGCTCTCCCGCCAGTCCAGCACCGCCTCCCCGCCCGTCGCCCCTCCAAGGGCGCGTTGCAGCATGTTGAGCCCCAGGCCCCGCCGGCTGGGCGCGGCCACCGGCGGCCCGCCGCTCTCGGTCCAGACCAGGGTCACGTGGTCGTCCGCGAGATCCCAGCTCACCGAGACCTCGCCCGAGACGCTCGACAGCGCCCCATACTTCGCCGCGTTGGTGGCCAGTTCGTGCAGGGCCATGGCCGCCGACTGGGCCGCATGGGGGCTGAGCGTCACGTCTGGCCCCTCGAACCGCACCCGACCCTCGGCGCCCAGCCGATAGGGCCGCAGTTCCTCCTCCACCAGCCGCCGCAGATCCGCCCCGCGCCAGCGGGCCTCGGAGATCAGCTGATGGGCGTGGGCAAGCGCGGAGACGCGGCCGGTGATGATCTCCTTCAGAGCCTCGGGGGTCGGCGCGGAGGTCAAGGCGACGGTGGCCTGCACCACGGTCAGCAGGTTATTGGCCCGGTGGTCCACCTCGCGGGCCAACAGCTTCAGCCGCTCCTCGGACTCCCGGCGCTGGGTGATGTCCAGGACCACCCCCAGCACGCTCTGAGGTTCGCCGTCCGCGTCCAGGGTGATCTCCGCCCGCACCATCAGCCAGCGCACTTGGCCGTCAGGCCAGACATAGCGGTACTCGATCTCGAGCTTCGGCGATCCACTGGCCAGCGCCTCGCGGAAAGCCTCCTGCATTCGCGCCAGTTCGCCCGGATAATAGCCGGCGTTGATGTCCTGCACGCTGGGCGTGGCGTCAGCCGGCAGGCCCAGCAGCCGGTTGAGTTCCGGACTGCCCTGCAGGACCCCGCCGGTCCCCAGTTGAAACACCGCCATGCCGCCGGCTTCCATCGCCAGTCGCAGCCGCGCCTCCGACTCGCGCATTTCTTGAGCCGCCTGCCGCTCGGCCGTCACATCGGCGACGGTGCCGACATAGCGGATCGCAGCGCCACTCTCCGGATCGAACACCGGCTCCCCCTGGGCGCGCACCCAGCGCATCGCGCCGTCGGGTTGCGGGACGCGGTACTCGTAGGCCGAGTGGTCACGCACCTGGGGATCCAGCGCCCGGCGCGACAGCGCCACGATGCCCGGCCCGTCCTCGGGATGCGCCACCCGCGCGATATCCTCGATCCGCATCGCCTCGCCGTCCGGAAAGCCCCAGACTTCCCGCGCCCGGGCCGAGACGATCAGGTCGCCGGTCGGAATGGTCCACTCCCAGACCCCCAGGCCCGAGGCCTGGGTCGCCAGTTCAAGCCGCGCCTCGCTGGCCCGCAGGGCGTCCTCGACCCGCCGCCGGTCGGTGATGTCGGACAGCGAAACCGCGATCCCGCTCTCGCGCATGGGCAGGATGCGCAGCTCCACGATGCGATCGTCCCGCGCGCGGGACGGCGTCTCGAACCGTGAGCCGATCCGCTCGTCCATGGCCCGGCGGCAGGCCCGCTCGAAGGCTCCGCCCAGACCTTGCGGGAACAGCTCCCAGATCACCTTGCCCAGCACCTGGTCCCGGGAAACCCCGAAATACTCCTCGGCGGCGCGGTTGAAGACCACATAGCGCCAGTCAGGGTCCAGCGCGTAAAAGCCGTCGCTGATGCTCTCCAGCACGGCCTCGAGCCGCGCCTCGTTGGAGCCGCCCTGCGGGGGCGTCGATGGATCACGATCTTTCATGGCGAACCGGGCTGCGGGGAGTCCGAAGACCCTAGACAACACCTTACCCGCGCGAAAGCTCCGCCGTCGGCACGCGGCCGCCGGGGTCGACCCGCCTCATGCCCGCCAGATTCCGAAACGCAAAAAACCGCCAGGGCCGGGGGCGGCTCTGTCGGGAAGATCGAAAAAGGTCAAGAGGCGGGGCGCGCCGGAAACCGGCGGCCCCGCCGTCAAGAACTAGAGGATTTGCAGCTGAGCCGCGGAATCCTTGCCGCTCTTGCGGTCACGCTCGACTTCGAAGCTGACCTTGTCACCTTCGTTCAGTCCGCCGAGGCCCGCGCGTTCAACCGCCGAGATGTGGACGAAAACGTCGCCGCCACCGCCCTCAGGAGCGATGAAGCCATAACCCTTGGTTCCGTTGAACCACTTCACAGTACCAGTCGCCATTGTCGTCCCTATCAAAGTGAGTGAATCCGCAGTGGCAGAGGACGGTCAAAGACGCAAGCGTGCAAAATTCCAAGCCCTTGCGAAATCAGGGGTCCGACTGTTCAAAAATTGGTGTCCGGGCGGTACTCAAAGCCCACCAGATAGACCTTGTCGCCACGGCCATGCTTGGCGGTCTTCAGCAGATCCACCACCCCTTCAAACCCGGAGTCTCGCGCCAATTGCGTCGTGATATCAGTAAGTTCTATCTGCTGAAGGGCGGTCACCTCCACGGCCCCCTGCCCCAGCCGATAGCGTCCGCCGACCCTGACTCTGGGGCTCTGCCAGATGCGCACGCTACAGGTGATTTCGCCGCGCATAATCGCCTCACGCAGCTTCTTGGTGAAGGTCATGTCCCCTCCTCTTTTCGGCGGCCGGCATCCTGGCGCCGGAGTCAAAAATCGCGAAACGGCGCCATTGACGAGGTTCGCGCCGCCCCATAGCGTCCCGCCTCTTCTTTGAAATCGAAGGCGGCCCCCCATGCCCCAGATCCTGGTTCAGGACCTGGCGAAGACCTATCGCGTGGCTGAACGCGACCCCGGAATGCTCGGGGCCGTACGCGGCCTCGTGCGCCGGCGCTGGCGCACGGTCGAGGCCCTGAAGGACGTCAGCTTCTCCCTGGAGCGCGGCGAGCTGCTGGGCTTCATCGGGCCCAATGGCGCGGGCAAATCCACCACCATTAAGATCCTGTCGGGCATCCTGCGCCCCGACGCCGGCCGGGTGGAGATCGAGGGCCTGGTTCCCTATGCCGACCGCGTCAAGCACGTGGGCCGCATCGGCGTGGTGTTCGGCCAGCGCACCCAGCTTTGGTGGGACCTGCCGGTCATCGACGGCTTTGACCTGCTGCGGGACATCTATCGGGTCGATCCGCAGCGCTACAAGGCGACCCGCGACGAACTGGTGGCCATGCTGCGGCTGGAAAAGCTGCTGGACCAGCCGGTGCGCCAGCTGTCCCTGGGCCAGCGCATGCGCGCCGAGATCGCCGCGGCCCTGCTGCACGAGCCCTCGATCCTGTTCCTCGACGAACCCACCATCGGCCTGGACGCCCCCTCCAAGCTGGCGGTCCGCGAGTTCGTCAAGAAGCTGAACACCGAACGCGGCGTCACCGTCCTGCTCACCACCCACGACATGCACGATATCGAGGCCCTGGCCCAGCGGGTGATCGTCATCGGTCATGGCCGGGTGCTCGCCGACAGCCCCTTTGAGGCCCTGCGCGCCAACGTCCTGGCCGAGCGCCGCCTGTTCGTGGACTTCGCCGGGGACGCCCCGGTGCTCGACCTGCCCGGCGTCGAGATTCGCAGGCGCGACGGCCGATCTCTGGAACTGGCCTTCAACCCTGGCGTCACCACCGCGCCCGCCCTGATCGCCGCCATCACCGCCCGCCACGCGGTGGAGGACATCCACGTCGAACAGCCGGCCATCGAGGAAGTGATCGCCAGGTTCTACGACCTGCACGGCGCCAACGAGGCGTGATCGGTGGACGCCCTTCGCCCCTACGCCGCGGCCTTCAGCTCGCGCTTCCTGCTGATGATGCAGTACCGGGCCGCCGCGCTCGCGGGCTTCTTCACCCAGTGCTGGTTCGGGGCGGTCCACCTCATGGTGATCGCCGCCTTCTATCTCGGCGCCCCTGACGCCGCGGCCGCCAGCCCCATCAGTCTCTCCCAGGCCATCACCTATACCTGGCTGGCTCAGGGGCTGCTGGCCGTCATGCCGTGGATCGGAGACCCCGAGATCGCCGACGGGGTCCGCACCGGATCCATCAGCTATGACCGCCTGCGCCCGGTGGACGCCTACGCCCTGTGGTACGTCCGCGCCGCCGGATGGATGACCGCCCGCCTCCTCCCCCGCGTCGCCCTGATGATCCTGGCCGCCGGCCTCATCCTGCCGCTGATCGGCCAGAGCCAATGGGCCTGGCAGCCGCCCGCCAGCCTTTCGGCGGCCCTGCTCTTCGCCCTGTCCGAGACCCTGGCCATCGCTCTGGCCTGCGCCATCATCATGCTGATCAACATCGTCGTGGTGGCCACGATGAACGCCCGTGGGGTCAACATCCTGATGCAGCCGTTGGTGGTCATCTTCACCGGCAACCTGCTGCCCCTGGCCCTCTATCCCGACGCGATGCGCATCGCGCTGTTCGTCCAGCCCTTCGCCGGAACCCTGGATATTCCCAACCGCATCTATTTCGGCGCCCTGACCGGCCAGATGGCCTGGGTGGGGATCGGTCTGCAGGTGTTCTGGACCGTGCTCTTCATCGCCCTGGGCCGGCTCTGGCTCGCCCGCGTCATGCGCCGCCTCGAAGTGCAAGGCGGGTAACGATGAACGCGCTCGCCCTGCTCGGCCGCTACTTCGGCGCCTCCATGCGCAGCCAGATGCAGTACCCGGCCTCGGCCCTTATGCTGACGACCGGCCAACTCGCCGCGACGGCCATCGAGATCGTCTCCATCTGGGCGCTCTTCGACCGCTTCGGGGCGGTGAAGGGCTGGTCCTTCGGCGAGGTGATGTTCTTCTACGCCCTGATCGGCATCAGCTTTTCCTTCGCCGATTTCCTGACCCGGGGCTTCGACGTCTTCGGCAGCGATTTCGTGCGCACCGGCGCCTTCGACCGCCTGCTGCTGAGACCCCGGTCCGCGGCCCTGCAGTTGGTGGGGCACGACTTCCGTATCAGCCGCTTTGGCCGCTTCTTCCAGGCCGCCATCATCCTGATCATCGCTACGGGCAGCCTGCACTTCGTCTGGACGCCCCAGGCCGTTCTCCTGGCGCTGTGGACCATCGCGGGCGGGATCGCCTTCTTCAGCGCGCTCTTCGTCCTGCAGGCGGTCATGGCCTTCTGGACCGTGGAGAGCCTGGAGGCGGTCAATGCCCTCACCTATGGCGGGGTCTATGCCGGCCAGTTCCCGCTCAGCCTCTACGCCCGCTGGTTCCGCACCTTCCTGATCTTCATCGTACCCCTGGCCTGCGTCGCCTATTTCCCGGTCCTGGCGATCCTGGGGCGCAGCGATCCGCTGGGCGCGCCGGACTGGTTCCTGCCGCTGGCCCCAGCGGCAGGGTTTGTCTTCCTAGCCTTGGCCTTCGTCGCCTGGCGCTTCGGGGTGTCGAAGTACACCTCCACCGGCAGCTAAAGGACCTCCGCGGCCAATTCCCCCACCAGGCGCCACGCGCGACGGATCGTAAGGTATTCGCGGTTGGGGAAACCCTCCGGCTCGTGGCCCGCCATCACCCAGGCGATGTCGGCCGCGACCGCCCGGCTGTTGATGTAATAGCTGTGCCGCGACAGGTCGTCGGCCCCAGCCGCGATGCTCCGGCAATCCACAACCACCACCTTCTTGGGCAGAACATCGATCAAGCGGGGCCCGTCCGAGCCCAGCCGATCCGGATTGGTCTTGGTCGTGTCGGAGACCAGCAACGCCCGGTCGAAGGGGTTGTGATAGACGGTCACCTGCCGCCCCAGGCTCGGCAGGGCCTTCAACTTGTCCTCGCACTCGAAGGCGTCGTCATCCTCGTCCGGCGCGGCGAGCAGTATCTGGTCGAACATCCGGGTCAGGCTGCGCGGCTCCTTGGCGAGGATCGCCTGCAGTCCTTGGCGCAAGGCATAGCAGCCCATGCTGTGGGCCAGCAGGTGCAGGCGGCGCTGGCAGTATTCCTCTGGCTTGAGCTCGTTCTTCACGAAGTCGCGCAGCTTCAGGAACGCCCGGGCGATCGCCGGCCCGGTGGCGCGCGCGTCCTCGCGATCGCTGTAGTAGGCCATCAGAGGAACAGCCGAACCGTCCGAGGGCCAGCTGAACACCACGACATTCAGGGCGCGCCCCTCGACGGTCACCTGGCGCGCGAGATTGGCGCCGGCCTCCAGGGCCTCCATGAAGCTGACATTGAAGCCGTGGATGAAGATCAGGGTGTCGGTGGAGCCGTTGGCCATCACCCCGTGCAGGCTCTTCAGGAAACGTTCGCTTCCAAGAACCACGGCCTCGCCCGCCTTGATCTTCTCGGGGTAGACCTCGACCTTGGGCGCAGCGGCGCTTCCGAAGTCCGCGTGGCCAAATCTCAGGGCCGCGACACCGTCGGGATTGAAGGTCTTTCCGAAAACCCCCACGCGGCCGGCGGGAAGCAAGTCTCTGTTGGTTGCGAAATAGACGCGCACGTTCGCCATGGCATTCCCCCTGATCGCTCAGGAAGAATGCAACTCATTGGCGAGCGATTTCAAGCGTGAGCTTGGCTATTCGGCGGCCATCAGGGCCTTGCCGCGAGTCAGGGAGGTCTTGGCGGCGAGTTCGGCCTTGGCGGCTTCGTATTCGGCGGCCAGACGGTCCACCAGTTCGCCGGCGGTGGGGATGCCCTTCACCGCGCCGATACCCTGGCCGCAGCCCCAGATATCCTTCCAGGCCTTGGCTTCGGTGTTGCCGCCCGAACCGAAGTTCATCTTCGTCGGATCGCCATGGGGCAGGTTGTCGGGGTCGAGACCGGCGCGGGCGACGGACGGACGCAGGTAGTTGCCGTGCACCCCGGTAAACAGGCTGGAATAGACGATATCCTCGCCGCTGCTCTCGACGATCATGTCCTTGTAACCCTGGACGGCGCGGGCCTCCTCCGTGGCGATGAAGGCCGAGCCGATATAGGCCAGGTCCGCGCCCATGGCCTGGGCGCCCAGGACGGCGCGGCCGTTGGCGATGGCGCCCGACAGCGCGATCGGCCCGTCGAACCACTCGCGCAGTTCCTGGACCAGGGCGAAGGGCGACAAGCCGCCGGCATGTCCGCCCGCGCCGGCCGCCACGGGGATCAGGCCATCGGCCCCCTTCTCCACGGCCTTGCGGGCGAACTTGGAGTTGATGACGTCGTGCAGGACGATGCCACCATAGGAGTGGATGGCGTCATTGACCGACACCTGCGCACCCAGCGAGGTGATGGTGATCGGCACGCGGTACTTCACCGCCAGCTCCACGTCTTCCTCCAGCCGGTTGTTGGACTTGTGGACGATCTGGTTCACGGCGAAGGGCGCCGACAGACGGTCGGGGTTCTTGCGGTCCCAGTCGGCCAGTTCCTCGGTGATCTGGGCCAGCCACTCATCCAGCTGGCTCACCGGCCGTGCGTTGAGCGCGGGGAAGGAGCCGACGACACCGGCCTTGCACTGGGCGATCACCAGCTCCGGGCCCGAAATGATGAACAGCGGCGAAGCGATCACCGGAATACGCAGGCGCTCGGAGAGAATGGGCGGCAGGGCCATGAAGATGTTTCCTCTGGTAATGCGTTTGGATCTTATTTTTACAACGTATACGCAAGATTCCGGATCGTGCAAGCCGCTCTCTCCGCCTGCCCCCGCGTGAACTTGACGAGGCGCGCGCGGAGAGCACATCTGGGCCGCGATGACCGACCTGAACAGCCTCGCCGCCACCTTCCCCCCCGCGAGCGCCGCCGACTGGCGCGCCCTGGTGGAGAAGACCCTGAAGGATGCCCCCTTCGACAGCCTCCAGCGCCAAACCGCCGAGGGCCTGCCGATCGCGCCGCTCTATGAAGGGGCCGACCAGGCGCCCGCCTTCGCCCTGCGCCCCTTCGACGCCGACCGGCCCTGGGACATCCGTGGCCGCGTCACCCACCCCGACGCCGCCCAGGCCAATACCGACCTGATGACCGACCTGGAGGGCGGCGCGGCGTCGGCCCTGATCCGCATCGACCCCGCCGGCGAAACCGGGGTCGCCGTGGGGTCCGCCCAGGACCTGGCCCGCGTGCTGGACGGCGTCATGCTGGAGCTGGCGCCGGTCGCCCTGGACGCGGGGTTCCTTGGCCCCCAGGCCGCCGACTGGCTTGCCGTCGCCGCCAAGGGTTCGCCCGCCGCCAAGCTGTTCTTCCACCTCGACCCGCTCAGCGCCTTCGCCCGCGCCGGCTTCAGCCCGGGCCCCATCGAGAGCCATCTGGTTTCCGCCGCCACCGTGGCGCGCCGCATGGCCGACTCCTATCCGGACGCCGGCCTGTTCCTGGCCTCGGGCCTGGTGGTCCACGAGGCCGGCGGCGGCGAGGCCGGCGAACTGGCCTTCGCCACCGCCGCGGCCCTGGCCTACGCCAAGGCGCTGGTGCGGGCGGGCCTGCCGATGGAGGACGCCTTCGGACGCATCGTCCTCTGCCTGGCCGCCGACGCCGACTATTTCGCCACCCTGGCCAAGCTCCGCGCCGCCCGCGCCGTCTGGGCCCGGGTGACGGCCGCCTGTGGAGTCAGCGCCGCCCTGCGCATCGAGGCCCGCTCGTCACACCGCATGCTGGCCGCCCATGACCCCTGGACCAACATGCTGCGGCTCACCGCCTCGGCGGTCGGGGCCAGCATCGGCGGGGCCGACGCGGTGGTGCTGGGCAGCTTCACCGACGCCCTGGGTCTGCCCACCGCCTTCGCCCGGCGCCAGAGCCGCAACACCCAGCTTGTGCTGATGGAAGAGGCCCATCTCGGCCGCGTCGCCGATCCGGGCGCAGGCTCCGGCTATGTCGAGGCGCTTACCGACGAGATCGCCCGCGCGGCCTGGTCAGGCTTCCAGGCCATCGAGGCCAGGGGCGGCCTGATCGCGGCCCTCACCGACGGCCACATCGCCGCAGAGACCGCCAAGGTGCGCGAGGCCCGCGTCGCGGCTGGCCCTCTGAAGATCGTCGGCGTCACCGCCTTCCCGCAGGCCGACCAGGCGCCGGTCGAGGTGGTCCGCGCCACGCCCAAGGCCGTCGAGGCCCCCTCACCCCGCCTGCCGGGCCCCGACGGCTGCTGCCCGGCCCTCAAACCCATCCGCCTCGCCGAACCGCATGAGGTGAAGGCATGACCAGCTTCCCCGACTTCTCGACCCTGGCCTTCGACGATCAGGTCTCCGTCGCCCCGGTCGCGGCATCGCCGTCCTGGGAGACCCCGGAAGGCATCGCGGTGAAGTCCGCCTACGCCGCCGCCGACATCGCGGGCCTGGACGACCTGGCCGGCTATCCGGGCCTCGCCCCCTTTGTGCGCGGTCCCTATCCGACCATGTACCTGACCAACCCGTGGACCATCCGCCAGTATGCGGGCTTCTCCACCGCCGAGAATTCCAACGCCTTCTATCGCCGCAACCTGGCCGCCGGGCAGATGGGCCTCTCCATCGCCTTCGACCTGGCCACCCATCGCGGCTACGACAGCGACCATCCCCGCGTGAAGGGGGATGTCGGCATGGCCGGCGTCGCCATCGACTCGATCTACGACATGCGGACCCTGTTCGACGGCATCCCGCTCGACAAGATGAGCGTCTCGATGACCATGAACGGCGCGGTCCTGCCGATCCTGGCCCTCTATATCGTGGCCGCTGAGGAACAGGGGGTCAGCCACGACAAGCTGTCGGGCACCATCCAGAACGACATCCTCAAGGAGTTCCTGGTCCGCAACACCTACATCTATCCGCCGTCACCCTCGATGCGGATCATTTCGGACATCTTTTCATACACTTCGCGCGAGATGCCGAAGTTCAACTCGATCTCGATCAGCGGCTATCACATCCAGGAAGCCGGGGCGACGCTGGACCTGGAGCTGGCCTACACCCTGGCCGACGGCATCGAATATGTCCGCGCCGGCGTGGCTGCGGGCATGACCGTCGACCAGTTCGCGCCGCGCCTGTCGTTCTTCTGGAACGCCGGCATGAACGCCTTCATGGAGATCGCCAAGCAGCGGGCCGGGCGCCTGCTCTGGGCCAAGCTGATGAAGGAGGAGTTCAACCCCAAGGACTCCCGCTCACTTTCCCTGCGCGCCCACACCCAGACCAGCGGCTGGAGCCTGGCGGCCTCGGACGTCTACAACAATGTGCCCCGCACCCTGATCGAGGCCATGGCGGCCGTGGGCGGCCAGACCCAGAGCCTGCACACCAACTCCCTGGACGAAGCCCTCGCCCTGCCGACGGATTTCTCCGCCCGCATCGCCCGCAACACCCAGCTCTTCCTGCAACTGGAGAGCGGCCAGACCCGTGTCGTCGATCCCTGGGGCGGTTCCTTCTATGTCGAGCGCCTCACCGCCGACCTGGCGGCACGCGCCCTGGAGCATATCGCCGAGGTCGAGGCCCTGGGGGGCATGGCCAAGGCCATCGAGGAGGGCCTGCCCAAGCGCCGCATCGAGGAAGCCAGCGCCCGCACCCAGGCGCGCATCGACTCAGGCCGCCAGAGCGTCGTCGGCGTGAACCGCTACCGCTCCGACATCGCCGAGGTCATCCCCATGCTGAAGGTGGACAACTCCGCCGTCCGCGAGCGGCAGTTGGAGAAGCTCACCCGCCTGAAGGCCGAGCGCGACCCCGCCGCCGTCGAGGCCGCCCTGACCGCCCTGACGCAAGGCGCGCGCGGAACCGCCAACCTGCTGGAACTGTCGGTCAACGCCGCGCGCGCCAAGGCCACGGTGGGCGAGATCAGCCTGGCCCTGGAGCACGCCTTCCGCCGCCATTCCGCCGAGGCCTTCGCGGTCACCGGGGTCTATCTGCGCGAGGCCGGCCCGACCCCGGCCAGCGACCAGGCCAAGGCGATGACGCAGGCCTTCATCCAGGCCGACGGCCGCAAGCCGCGCATCCTGGTGGCGAAGATGGGCCAGGACGGTCACGACCGCGGCCAGAAGGTGATCGCCTCGGGCTTCGCCGACCTCGGCTTCGATGTCGGTATCGGCAACCTCTTCCAGACCCCCGCCGAGGCCGCCGCCAAGGCCGTGGCCGACGGCGCCCATGTGGTGGGGGCCAGCTCCCTGGCCGCCGGCCACCTGACCCTGGTGCCGGAACTGAAGGACGAACTGGCCAGGCTGGGCCGCGCCGACATCCTGGTTGTGGTGGGTGGGGTGATCCCGCCGGAGGACTTCGAGGCCCTGCGCGAGGCCGGCGTCGCGGCCATCTTCACGCCGGGCACGGTGGTGCCCGAGGCGGCCATCGAGGTGCTGGAAAGGCTCAACGAACAGATGGGCTACGCCCAGCTCGACAAGGTCTAGCTGGCGGCGGCCTCTCGCCGCAGGCGGGTTGCGCCCAAAACCCATTTCGGTGATGGTTCCAGCGAACGTCGGAGGGGAACCACATGGCTCGCACGAAAACGCTCACGCTCGCCCTGATCGGACTGAGCGCGCTGGGTCTGACCCAGATAGCCAGCGCCAATGCTCCGACCCGGGAACGCACCGTCGCCGCGCCGGTTCCAATGGCCTCTCCGGTGCCCATGGCCAAGAGCACCGTCGCACACCGCTATTGGCCGGTGGTCACCAGCCTGGCCCAGGCCACCGTCGCCCCGGCCCACCTGTTCGACGGCAAGGTCCAGGGCGCGCCGCTGCGCAGCTTCGACACCCGTCGCCCCGCCGACCCCGCCAAGCCTCAGACCCGTCGCCACGTCGGCGTCGACCTCACTGCCGCCGAGGGTGACACCGTGGTGGCCATGGAGGACGGCAGGATCGTCAACTTCTACCCCTTCCTGACCCGCGCGGCCTCGCTGGGCGGTGAGAAGACCTACGCCATCCTGGTGCAGCACAAGGACTATGTGGCGCTCTATGGCGAGGTGCGCGCCAACAGCCTGACCGCCCGCGACCTGAAGGTCGGCGACCACATCGCGGCCGGCCAGCCCATCGGCGTGGTCAGCGGCACCGCCCAGCTTCACACCGAAACCTACGTCTCCGGCGTCACCCGCAATATCAAGTGGCCGGTGGGTTCGCCCCCGCCGCGCGAGATGCGCAATCCCACCCAGCTGCTGCTGGACACCGCCATGACCGGCGAGCGGGTCTACCCCAAGACCATCAAGCTCGCCGCGTCCTGAGCCGCGCCTCGCCGGCGAACAGCGCCGCCAGCAGGCAACCGGCGGATATGCCGGTGATCAGGTCCCGCGCCAGCGTCAGGCCGAAGGTGGCCAACAACACCAGGGCCGTGCGCCATGAGACGCGCAACAGCCGCGCGAACTCCGCCCGCTCGGCCATGTTCCAGCCCACGACAACCAACATTCCCGCCAGCGCCGACAGCGGCACATAGGCCGCCAGGGGCGCGGCCAGCATCATGAAGCCCAGCAGGATCAAGCTGTGAAGCATGCCCGCCACCGGCCCCTTGGCGCCGGCCCGGACGTTGGTGGCGGTCCGCGCGATCGTGCCTGTGACGCTGATCCCGCCGAACAGCGCCGCGCCCATATTGGCCACGCCCTGGGCCACGAGCTCGATGTTGGAGCGGTGCCGACGCCCGCTCATGCCGTCCGCGACCGTCGCCGACAGCAGGCTCTCAATGCCGCCCAGCAGGGTGAAGGCTGCAGCCGCCGGTAGGATGTCCAGGACCTTCGCGAGGGTCACGATCGGCAGCTGAGGCATCAGCAGGCCGCTGGGGATCCCGCCGAAGCGGCTGCCGATCGTTTCGACGTCGAGATGAAGCAGCACCGCGGCCAGGGTGGCCAGGACCACGCCGATCAACAGCGCCGGCCAGGCCGGTCTCCAGCGCCGCACGGCCAAGGCGACCGCGATGCAGCCTGCCCCCAGGCCCAGCGCGACAAGATTGGCGGTTGGCAAGGCCTGCGCCAGGACCACCAGCTTTGGGGCCAGGGCCCCGGGCTCCGGTCCGGAAAGCCGCAAGCCGGCGAGATCCCTCAGCTGGCTGGCGGTGATGACGACGGCGATGGCCGCCGTGAAGCCCACGGTCACGGCGTGAGGCACATGACGGATCAGCGAACCGAGACGCAGAAGGCCCCCGATCGTGAGGAGCAGTCCCGAGAGCATCGTCGCCAGGAGGAGGCCGTCGATCCCGTGTTGGGCGCCGGTCGCCGCCACCAGCACGATGAACGCGCCGGCCGGTCCCCCGACCTGAAACCGGCTGCCGCCCAGGGCCGACACCAGGAAGCCGCCGACAATGGCGCTGTAGAGACCCCGCTCCGGCGAGACCCCCGAGGCGATGGCGATGCCCATGGAGAGGGGCAGCGCGACGATGGCGACGGTCAGGCCGGCGACCGCATCGGCGCGCAGTTCCCGAAACCCGTAGCCCTCAGCGAAGATCGTCGCGAGCTTCGGTGTGAACTCACCCGTGTAGCGCGGCTTTGCAAGGTCGGTCATGCCAGGTCCTGGGCGGACGCGCCCCGCGCCTCGCGCACCCACTGTGGGCCTCCTCGACCGCCACGGCCATGCGCCAGGTCAAATTCGCACGGCTGGCATCGGCACGCTGGAGATCGGGGCGCCGGCCCCTGTCGGGTAGGCGACGAGGCGATGCGCAGGCCGGTCTGACCGCCTTCTCCGGAGAGGAAGGCTAGAGCCGCGGCGTCACGTTGCGCAGCTTCCCGCCGCGGGCCCGCGCCTTCTTGCCGCCCCAGCCGTGCGGCATCACCGCCGGCCCATGACGCTTCTCGATGTCCTTCTGCAACGCCTTGGCCGCCATCAGGTGGGCGGGGAACAGGGTGTCGATGGCCCAGCCCGCCACGGGCACGGTCGAACTCACGGAGTCCGCGGCCAGATAGGCGCCCATTCGCAAGAGGGTTCCGAGCGACGCGCCGGCGGTGACGCCCGACAGGATCAGGATGCCGCCCGCCGCCAGGCTGTAGGCGGTGCCGAGGCCCGGCACCCAGGCCAGCACCCCGTCGAGTCCGATCCCGAACGGCCCGATGCCGATCAGGCGGTCCGACAGGCCCTTCACGCGCTCAGCGGCGCGCCAGGACTGGTGAGCTCGATCTCTGGAAACCGCCATTGCGCCTCAACGCGCTCCTCTGCGGAAAGCTGCACCTAGCCCAGGAAGACGACCCGGCGTTTCTCTTTCCCCGAACGGACGCGCGACAGAACATCCTTGTATTCCGGACTGTTGGCGGCCTCTTTTCGCGTGCCCTCGAAATAGATGGTGTCCTCCATGTGCTTGATCAGCATGTCGGCGGACCACTTGTGGCCGGTGAACAGCATGTCGGCCAGCTTCCCGGCCACCGGGACCTCGCCCACCAGCGTATCGATGGCGATGATGGCGAACATCTGCAGCAGGATCATCGGCGCGGCCCGCGCCCGCACCCCGTCGAAAATCAGGATCGACCCCGCCCCCAGGCTGTAGATCGCCCCCGCGCCCGGGATCCAGGTCAGCAGACCGTCCAGGCCCACGCCGAACGGCCCGATCCCCACGACATTGTCGGAAAGCTTCTTCGTCCGCTCGATGCTGCTGCGGATATTATGCAGGTCGATGTGCGACTGCGCGAAAAGCATTCACCGCTCTCATTCGTGATGGGCGCGTGACGACGCCTGAACCCGGCCGTCACGCCGGTCGGGATTAACACCGACACTCTGGCCCAAGCAGGCGACAGCTCAAAGCCCACGCCACGGCTTTTCGCCCGACAGGCTAAACCAGGCGCGGTCTTTGCGCCTATGGCGGGAGGGCGCCTCGCGATGGCGCCGGATTCACCCTATGTTGGCGCCATGGCAAAGAACGAACCGCCTCTGCTGATCGTCACCACCCACTTCATCGAGGGCCGCCCCGTGCGTCAGCACCTGGGCATGGTGTCGTCCCAGGCGATCCTCGGGGCCAATGTGGTGCTGGACCTGATGAACGCCATCCGCGACTTCATCGGCGGCCGATCCAAGGGCTATGAGCGGGTCCTGACCCAGGCTCGGGCCGACGCCCTGAAGGGCCTCGACGCCGAGGCCCGCGCGCTGGGCGCCAACGCCATCGTCGGCGTCGACCTCGACTACAACACCGTAGGACCCAACGGCTCGATGCTGATGGTCTCGGTGAACGGGTCGGCGGTCATTCTGTAGCGTCAGATGCTCCCCTCTTGGAGGAGCTGTCAGCGAAGCTGACTGCGGGGGACTTTGACTCTTGTTTGGGGGTCGAAGGGGTCAACGACGTTGATCCCCCTCCGTCACGGACCTGCGGTCCGCGCCACCTCCCCACATCGCGCTCCGCGCTGGGGGAGGATCTAGGCCTAAACCAGATCCCCGGCCGCCGCGTCGAACAGCAGGTAGGTGCGCCCGGCGTCGCTGGCCAGCAGTTGGCCGACCTCGAACCCCTGCGGATCTCGGGCCGCGGCGTCGTCCAGCATGTCCTGGAAGCCGTTCAGATAGGTGACGACCTGGCGGCGCAGGGTTTCGTCGGTGAACAGGCGCCGCGCCAGGCGGCGCGTGGCGGCCGGCGCCAGCTTTCGGACCACCTCGCGGGCGCCGTCGACGTCCTCCACCTGGATGGCGGCGCTGATCTCATCGATCCGGCCCTTGGGCAGCAAGGCGGCGGGATCGATGCCCATCGCCGATATCTCGCCGGCCAGCACCTGTTCCAGGCCGGGCTTTCCGGCAGGGCCGCCCTCGTCGATGGAGGACAACAGGTCCTTCCAGGTCCACTCGTCGGCGTCCTCCGTTGACGGGACAGGCTCGCGTGCTTCGGGGCGGCCGCCGGCCTGCTCGAAGACATTGGAGAACTCTTCGTCGGTGGCGGTCGGCGTCAGGCGTAGTCGGCGACGAGCCGGCATCTCCGGCTCCGGCAACGGCGCAGGCGCGCGTGAACGCCGAACCGGAAGCTCGGGCGCGACCGACTGGGTCAGTTCCAGGGCCTCGTCGTCCTCATCGTCCTCGATGTCGGCGAACAGGGTCTCGGGCTCGGGCTCGGGCGCCGGCTCGGGCTCGCGACGGCGGCTGGCGCCCGAGCCCGAGCC
>NZ_JBBKVV010000042.1:0-6566 GCF_037968635.1 Phenylobacterium sp. | reverse complement strand
CGGCGGGATCGCCCACCAGGCCGGCGCCAGGGGCCACGTCCGGCGCGTCGTCGGCCCAGGCGGTGGGCTCCGGTTCCGGCGTATAGGCCGGCTCCGGCTCCGGCTCGGGCGCCGCGGCGGCGTAAACGTCGATATCGCCGTGAGTCTCGACCTTCTCGGTCAGCTCCAGAACGCCGTCGTCCTCTTCCTCGGGCGGAAGGGGGATGTCTTCGGCGACAACCTCTTCGGCCGGCTCCTCGGCGGGAGCCGCCTCAGCGCCGGGCGCGTCATCTTCGGAGATGATGCGGCGGATGGAGGCGAGGATCTCCTCCATTGTCGGTTCTTGAGAGGTCTGGTCAGACATTTTGAGCCGTCGCTGGAGCGAAGAGAGAATCCATCAGCGCCAGCCTAGGCGCGACGGGCCGATCCTGCAATTTCCGCCTAGCTGCGCAAGGGCGGATTCGCGCGGCAGGCGAAAGGTCGCGCCCGCGCTCAGCAGATGGAACGCCTATTGGGCGGCGGACACCGGTTTCGGAGCCGGCTTTTCCTTGGGTTGAGGCGTGAACACCGAATCGACGATGGCGATCGGCTCCTCCCACGGCACCCAGCCCCAGGTGATCCGCAGCTTGCCGAAGTTCGACTTGGGATCGTAGCGCGGCACGTTGGGGGTCAGGTAGCTGGCCTCAAGGTGGCCCATCTGGGCCAGCACGCTGGCGGCGGCGACATACTCGTCGCGCCGGGCGTTGACCTGGGCCAGTTCGGCGGCGCGCAGCTCCTGTTCGGCGTTCAACACGTCAAGGGTGGTGCGCAGGCCCACCTGCTGCTCCTGGCGGGTGCCTTCGGCGGCGATGCGTGCGGCGCGAACCTGGGTGTCGGTGGAACCGATGATGGCGCGAGACGCCGTGAGCTGGCTCCAGGCCTGAGTCAGGTTCTGCAGCACGCTCCGGCGCGCGCCCTCGATCCCGATCCGGTCGACATTGTTGCGCTCGATCGTCTGGCGCACCCGGGAACTGGTCAGGCCGCCGCTGAACAACGGAATGCTGACCGTCGCGCCGGCGGTGACGCTGCGGGAATACAGATCGCCGTCGAAGGGCTCGGCCCCGCCGCTGTACCCCAGCCTCGCCGTCAGGCCGATCGTCGGCATGCGCTCAGCGCGCGCGCCGGAGACGCGGGCCTTGCTGGCCTGCTCGGTGTACTGGGCGGCGCGGATCAGGGGATTGTCCGCCTGGGCGGTGTCGAAGGCCTGGTCCACCGTGGCCGGCAGCAGGGTCGCCAGCGACGGCTCCGGCGCCAGATCCCCGGGGCTCTGGCCCACGACGGCGACGTAGTTGCCTCGGCTGATGGCGAGCTGCGCCTGGGCCGACTGGAACAAGGATTGGGCCGCGGACAGGCGCGATTCGGACTGGGCCACGTCGGTGCGGGTGATTTCGCCGACATCGAAGCGGGCCTTGGACTCCTCAAGCTGACGCTCGAGAACCCGGACGTTTTCCTGCCGGATGCGCATGGCTTCCTGGTCGCGGCGGGTATCCACATAGGCGGTGATCACCGTGCCCAGCACCTGGGTCTCGACCCGGCGCAGGTTCTCACGCCCGGTCAGGATGTCGGCCTCCGCCGCCGAAACCGCGGCGGCGACGCGCCCACCGGTGTAGAGGGGTTGGTTCAACGACAGGGCGCCGCTGCCCGAATTGGACTCTCGGATGCCTGCGCCGGCGGCGTCCGGGATGCCGTCGCCATTGGTGTCGATGCTCAGGCCCCGCGCGGCGGCGGGAGTGCGGATTTCCTGATAGGCGCCGCCCGCCGACACGCTCAGCGAAGGACGATAGCCCGACCGGGCCTGGACGTAGTTCTCATCCAGGGCGCGCTGGCTGGCCCGCTGGGCCTGCAGGGTCGGGTTGGAGTCGTAGGCAAGCGCGATCGCATCGGCCAGGGTTTCGGCGGCGGCCGGACCTGCGGTCAGACCGCAGATGAGGCCCGCGCTGCAGACCGCGGCGAGTAAACCTCCGCGACGGCTATTGAACATGCTTATCCCCGAAATCGACGCAAGATATCGGGGCCTATATGGCCGCCGAATTGAGATGACGCCAGAGGGCGCTACCTTAAGCTTTTTTCACACCAAGGTTTCGTGGGTGTTTCAGGGCGTTCAGAAGGCGAAACCGTGTTGCGCCTCGAAGCCCGCCAACAGCGGCGGGGTGGCGTCGAACACCGTGCGCCGGCCGATCTCGTCGTCGGCGCGGATATAGAGGGCCGCCTTGCCCACCGGACCGTCGCGTTCGACCACCGCCAGGCGGCCGCCAGGCGCCAGCGCCTTCAGCCAGGCATCGGGGGCGCGGGTGACGGCGCCCTCGACGACGATCAGGTCATAGTTGGCGCCGGGCACGGTCTTCAGGTCGCCCTCCTCCAGGCGCTCCACCACCACGTCCAAGGCTTCCAGAACCGCGGCGGCGTAGGGCGCGGCGATGGCCAGGGCCCTCTCGCCGGCCACCGGCTTGGCCATCTGCAACAGCTTGGCGACATCCCGGGGCTTCAGCAGGGCCCGGCCGGGCGCGTATTCCACCGCCACGTCGGTATAGGCCAGGTAGCCCTTTCCGGCGGGGACGAAGTCCTCACGGGGGATGACGCGCATGGCGTCGTGGATGCGGATGTCGGTGACGTCGCTGGGACGCACCTGGCTCTCCACCATGTTCGAACGAGCTTCGGTGAGATCGGCCATGATTCCCCAAACCGGAAACGTCAATTTGCGCGCTTATAGGTCCGCCCTTAACCCGAACGCAATGCGACCCTGCGACAGACGTTGCTCCAGGCGGGTCGTTCTGTTAGCCATCCGCCCTTCCAAGCTCCCGGCGTGTCCAAGACGTCGGCGGCGGCCTGATGGCGGAGTGGTTACGCAGCGGACTGCAAATCCGTGCACCCCGGTTCGATTCCGGGTCAGGCCTCCAAACTTTCCTTCAAATCCTGAAGATCAGTGCGCCAGCGCGGGCTTGGTCGTGGGCCCCTTGGGGCCGGTGCGAAGCGCGGTGACCTGCGCGGGCTGCACGGGCTTGCCCTTGTTGCCCCAGGTCGCGCGGGCATAGGTGAGCACCTTGGCGATCTCCAGGTCGTTCATCTCACCGGCGAAGGCCGGCATGCCGCCTCGCCCCTTGAGCACCCGGGTGATCAGCTCCTTGGGATCACCCTGGGCCACCTTGCTGCCCGCCAGGGCCGGGAAGGCGCCGGAGATACCCTTGCCCGTGGGCTGGTGGCAGGCCGCGCAGTTGTCGAGATAAAGTTCCTTGCCGTCAGCGGCCACCGCGGGCGCGGCGCACAGACCAAGGGCGACCGCCAGAGTGGGGATCGTAAGACGCATCGATAGGTTCTCCGGTCAGGCCGCTTGGGCGCGTTTGTGCAGCTTGGCGATCTGCTGCCATGCGCTCTCGATTCCCCCGGCCTGCCAGCCGGTGAGATAGGATAGATGTTCGCCGGCCAGGTACAGCCGGCCGTCAGGCTCACACAGGATCGGGTAGGCGTCCCTGCGCGAGTCTTCGCTCCACTCAGCCCAACCGCCGAGACTATGCTCGATCCGGTGCCAGGCGGCGCTGAACGAGGTCTCCACATTGTCGGCGTACTCCGGGAAGGCGAGCTTCCCGCCCTCGGCGGCGAACGCCTGCCGGGCCTTGGGGCTGAGCGCGCTGATCTTCGCCGCCGAGGCGCCGAAGTTGTAGTAGCCCAGCAACACGCCCTTCTGGCTCTGGAAGCCCGTGGACGGCAGGGTGATGGTGTTGATCTCCGGGGTGTCTGTGTAGACGTGGCCGCCGTAGATCGAGTGTTTCTCCTCCCAGAAGCGGGTCTTCATCTGCAGGCCGATCTTGCCCACCAGGGCGTAGGAGACCGCCCCGATCGCCTCCTTGAACCTGGCCGACACGCCGATGTCCATCTGGCGCAGGACCGACAGCGGAATGGTGCAGATACAGAAGTCGGCCTTCAGGGTCTCGGTCTTGCCGCCCGGCCCCGCCACCGTGACCTCAACCCCCTTGTCGTTCTGACGGTATTTCTTCACGACGGTGGAATAGCGGATCAGCTTGCCGACGTGACGCTCGAAGCCCTTGGCGATCTGATCCATGCCGCCCACCGGCTGGAACATGGTCCGCTGCTGTTCATAACCCGTCACCGAACTGAGCACGCGCCAGGCGTTGGACTGCAACACGTCGGTCAGGGGATAGGGCGTGGACGCCTTGCCCGGGCCAGGGGCGACCCCGGCGCCGGGGTCGATCTCAAAGCCCCGACCGTCCGTACCCGCATAGGCCAGGTCGGTGTTCAGGTAGCCTTCGTGGGTCAGGTAGGCGAGGAACTTCTCCCGGTCCTCGACGGTCATCTGCTGGTCCAGCGCGCCCTGCTTGACCTGCTTGGCCAGGATCTCGGCGGCCGAGCCCCGGGTGTCGGCGGCGATCTGCCCCTTGCGGATCGCCTTGCCGGCCAGCGGCCCCTTCCCCTTGGCGAAGGCCACGTATGAGGCGTCGTTGTCGTTGACGAAGACCTCCAGCGGTACGTTGAAAAGCTTGGTGTAATGCAGGGTCGAATGATGGTGATACGGGATCCGCCACGGGCCGTGATTGATATAGAGCCCGTCGTCGAAATCGCATTCCTGCGCCTCGCCGCCCAGCTCGGTCAGCTTGAAGCCCTTGCGCGCGGTCTGGCAGCGGCCGCCGGCGAAGTCGCGGGCCTCGATGATCGTGACCTCATAGCCGGCCTTGGACAGCTCATAGGCGCTGGTCATGCCCGCGACGCCGGCGCCCAGGACGATGACCTTCTTGCCCTTGCCGCCCTCACCCAGCTCGGGTGGAGCAGCGTTGGCCGACGCGATGCCGAACCCGAGCGCGCTCATGCCGGCCATCAGCAAGGCTGAACCGCCCATGCCGCCAAGGCTTTCCAGGAAGCTGCGGCGTGACAGGCCGCTCCCATTCATCAGGTCCCGATTCATCACCTAAATCCCCGCACGATACTGTTGGCGCGCAAGGGAACGGCATGGGGTGAAGGTGACAATCGCCATTCGGACAATACCCTTTGCGGGACGGAAAAGGGTCCGGCCGTGCCTATTGCCTGGGCGGCGGACGTTGGTTTTGGGCGCCGAGCGAATAATTGTCCGGCGAAGCCTCCTTAGCGGCCTTGGAAATCCGCCGGCCGCTTTTCAAGGAACGAGGTCATCCCCTCCCGGAAGTCCCCGGTCCGGATCAGTTGCAGGAACTGCAGATAGACGTGGTGGACGTGGTCGTTGAACGTCTCGTTCAGGCCCATCCGCATCAGCCGCTTGGCCGACTGCACCGCCAGCGGCGCGTTGGCGGCGATCTCGTCGGCCAGCTTGCGGGCCTCGGTCATCAGATCGGCGTCGGGGACCACGTGGGTGGCCAGGCCCATCTCCAGGCTCTCGGCGGCGGTCAGCGTGCGGCCGGTGAAGATCAGCTCAGCGGCCTTTGACCAGCCGATCAGGCGCGGCAGGAACCAGGTGCCGCCCGACTCCGGCACGATGCCGCGCTTGACGAAGGCCGCGGCCAGTTTCGCGCCCTGGGCCATCATGCGGATGTCGCAGCCGAGCGCGGTGTCCAGGCCGTAGCCGGCCGCCGCCCCGTTCAGCGCGCAGATGGTGGGCTTGTTCATGTTGAAGATCACGGTCGGCGGTGCGGTCTTCAGATCCAGGTCGACGGAGATGTTGCTGACCTGGGCTTCCGATCCGATCCCCGAGCCGCTGGTGGCGCTGACCAGGTCGAGACCGGCGCAGAACGCCCTGCCCGTCCCGGTCAGGATGACGCAACGAACCTCCGGGTCGGCGTCGGCCTGCAGCAGCAGCTTGGACAGCAGCGACAACATGGGGCCAGAGATGGTGTTGAGCCGCTCCGGCCGGTTCAGGGTGATGGTGGCGACGCCGCCGGCCGCCTCATACAGCACCTCGGCCGACTGATCGGCGCGCGCTTGGGCGAGAGTTTCACTCATGGCCATCTCCCATTTGTCTGTTTTTTCGTTGGCGCCAGCTAAGGACCGTTGCCCCTTGGATGCAAGGGCTCAGGCTCAGGTTTCGTGGCCACGAGCCCTCGCCGCTAGAAGAACAGCTTGCGGAAGGTCAGCTTCACCGAGCGGCCAACCGGGTCCAGCAGGTCGGGCTGGTAGCTGATGGGCGTGACCCCGGTCCCGTCGCGAACCTGCTGGCGGCTGTCGAACAGATTGTCGACCGACAGGGTGGCGCGCGCGCCCCTCAGCCACGGATAGTCACGGGCGATGGGTTGGGCGCCCAGGTCTGCGAACAGCCGCAGGTTCACCGTTGTCTGGTCGGAGAACTCCAGGTCGCTCGCCGTCGGGCCACCGTCGACGCGCGTGGCGGCCTGCCAGTTGGCGTTCAGGGACGCGCCCAGGCCGCCCTTGGTGTAGTTGGCCTGCACGTCCACCTGATGTCGCGGCGAACCGCCGCCGGAGCCGATGGCCGCGCCGTCGAGCAGGTCCAGTTCCGGCAAGCCAGGGCGGATCAGGATGTCATCGCGGAACGCCACGGTGTGGTAGACGCCGAACTGGAAGACGCCGCTCCGCGGACCGCCGCCGCCGAAGCCGCCGAAACCACCGCCGCC
>NZ_JBBKVV010000041.1:0-12268 GCF_037968635.1 Phenylobacterium sp. | reverse complement strand
ATATCGAGCACGCGCTTATGCGTGCGGATTTCGAACTGCTCGCGCGACTTCTTGTCGATGTGCGGCGAACGGTTGACGGTGAATTTTTCGATGTGCGTCGGCAGGGGGATAGGCCCCCGCACGGTCGCGCCGGTGCGCTTAGCCGTATTGACGATCTCGCGCGTGGAATGATCCAGCACGCGGTGATCGAAGGCCTTGAGCCGGATGCGGATGTTCTGACGATCCATATCGCTCTTCAATTTCCCCTACAGACGACGTCCGTCCGCGTGACTTTGACCATTTCAAAGACCAACCCAAACGCCCCTCAAGAGAGACGCTCGTACGCGTAAGTCCGCTAAAAACGACATAGGCCCGCGCGAAAGAGTTCCGCGAGGGCCCCGCCCAGTTGCCTGATTTCTCAGACCACCGGGTCGTTCCGCGAACCGCGTCTGCGCTTCAAATCACTTCGAAGCGCACAGCCGATCCAACAGGAGGCGCGTCTATACGTGTGCGACTCGGCCTCGTCAAGGCCAGCAGCCGCCTCGGTTCAGGAAGTTTTGGAGGTCACTCTCGATAGCAGGACAGGCCGCTGCAGAACTTCTTGCCGGGGGGCCGTCCCCACTTCACGTCGCCATCTCCATCATAGGAGACGTTGGCTTGACCGGCCAGCAGCCGCACGGTGATCTTGCCCGATCCGTTCATCTTGGCGTTCAGGATCCCAGCGGTTCCGCGGTCGTCGATGCGGCCCGATCCGTTCATCACCAGGGTGGCGCTGGAGACCACTCCATTCCCCACCACAACGCTCCCGGCGCCGTCCACCGTCGCGGACAGCCTGCCGTCCACATGGCTGGCGATCACCTGGCCCGCCCCCGCCTGGGTGACGGTCAGACCGCGCGACAAGGGCCCGAGGCGCCAGGTCCCGCAGCCGGACGCATAGAGCTTCAGCGCCCTGCCCTCGCCGACCTGGCCATGGATTGCGCCCTTTGAGACGATCTCAGCCTCCAAGGGGACCCGCACCGTGAGGGTGGGAAGGTCCTTGAGGAGAATGGACTGGCCCCAGCGGCTCACACCGTTGGCTTGGCACGAATAGCCGAACAACCACGGGACATGTTGTTCGAGCCAGGAACTGGTCCCAGTGACCCGGGCGCTGCCCCCGGCCACAGGATGGATCGCCAGTCGAGCGTCGGCCTCCAGGGCCATATCCTGTCGAGCCTCCGGGATGACAATGACCCGGGCGGCCGGCGCCTCGACAGTGAGGACCGGTCGCGCGGCCGCCAGGGTCGGCAGGGCCAGAGCGATCGCGAGACTTGGGAGAACCTTCATGGCCTGATCAGGCCACACAAGATTACATCTGTAAATCCCTCAACTCGGAGCAGGGCCAGCCACGGATCAAGCTAGCCGATGCTGACACGACCTGAGCCGACGATGGCCTTGGAGACTTCGCCCGTGACGGCCTTCACATGTACATCGCCGGAGCCTGCGATCCTGGCCTTCAGGCTGCCTGCCTCGCCGCCGAACTCGACGTTGCCAGAGCCCGCAACGGACGTGTTCACCTCCGTGGCCTTACCGCCCCGCACGCTGACATCGCCGGAGCCGGCGATCTTCACGGTCAGCGGGCCGGAGATCGACGCGACGCTGACATCACCGGATCCGGCCACCGAGACCTCCAACGCGCCGTTGACGGCCTGGGTACGTACATCGCCTGACCCAGCGACCCGCAGCGCCGCTTCGCCAGAGACGCCCGTGTAGGTGTCGCCCGAACCCGCGACGTTGATGCTCATCTTCCCAGCCACGTTGCCGACCGTCCAGTCGCCGCAGCCGGCGTTGGAGAGTTCCAGGCTGGCGGTCTTGCCCACCGAGCCGAACACAGCCCCACCCGCCTCGACCTTGGCGTCCCTCGGCATCCGGACCACGATCTGGGGCATGTCGTCATAGGCGACGTCCCCGATACCGGCGACATAGACGCGGGCCTTGCCGCCTCCACCGTGGCAGTTCTTGATCTTTCGATCGAGATCGCCGTCCACGATGGTCTTGCCGCCCAGACTGCGCACGTGCAGGGGCAGGCTGGGGTTGGTCGTCAGGAACTCCACCCTGATATCCTGGCGGTCTTCGGGGATCACCACCACGCGGGCCACGGCGTCCCTCACCTCGACAGTGGCGGCGTTGGCTGCGCCCGCAATCAGGGCCAGGGCGGACACGGCGGTCACGACGGTCAGAAGACTCATGGCGGTCTCCTCCTCTTGTTGAGCAATCTTGAGGGAAACCTAGACGGCGACGCGGACCTGATCAGCTTAATTCGAGGTCACGTTATGGGAGCTCGCAGGGGTCCCATTGGGCGCTCAAGCTGCTCGCTTAGATCGCGTTGCTCCGAGTCGTGGCTCGTCCACAAGCAAAGGCGCCTCCGCCACTCACCAGGCGCAATCGCCTTTCAACCTAACTAAGGCGAAGCTAGGCTCCGCCCATGACCGAAGAAATCACTGCCGAAGAGCGCCTCGCGAACGAGCAATCACACCGCGCAGAGCCTGTTCCGTTTGTTGACTATCACGCGAACAACCGGCCTTGGCGCGTCCTGTTTCCCCCGGTCTATCGATACTTGCCTCAGCAGTACGTCGACGCTTTCTTCGAGAGGGGAGACATAATGCTCTCCAGCTTTGCGCAATTCGCTAAGCACCCCGACGAAGCGAGAGGTGACGTCAACGAGGGCACGGCCATTCTTCGGGCCATCGGCGGCGGCCGAGAGATGTGGGCGCTAACAAAGACCGGGCAGCATGCCTACGTGCTCTGTGGATCCCAAAGCCTCAGCAAAGATCTTATGTCGAAGTTCGACGGCTGCGATGCCTGCATTGAGATCACCAACGTCCCCGACTTCGCCCTGGAAATTTCTCGCCACCTTGTCGGCTTTAGGAATGGGATAAGCGGGCATTGCATCTATGGCGGCCGGTCGCTGGTTCGTCATATGCAAGGCGACCCGTTTCCATTGCCAGAAGGTGGTGGGAATGTGCCGATAGAGCAGCTTTTCCAAAGCGTGGCCGCCGCCGCTCAGCAGGAAGACCTGCTGCTCAAGGAGCGGCGCTTCTCCTATCAGGCCGAGCATCGATTGTTGTGGTTCGTTGATACCCCGCCAGACCACAACATTGTGGTGAAGGCTCCGAACGCTCGCGCCTTCTGCCGGCGCGTGGATCCCGCCGAGATCGTCTGAGGCCGTACACCGCGCACAACGCGCATTACCGGAAATGTGACCGCCCGCCAAATGGGCTGAATCACTGGGTGGTGTGGAAGAACGCGCGCGCGCACGCACGAGGCTGAGCGACCCCGCCTAGCCTGCAGCGCGAATCATCTGCGCCTGCGCCCTTTGCGACGTTCTCATATTGTTCTCATCGAAGTTCGGACTTAGGAGTCCGGCCATGGGCCGATCCTTCAATCATCAGTTCATGCCGACCTGGAGCGAGGACGCCGGCAGCCTGAAGGCCGAGGGCGCGACCGTCTTTGCGCTTTGCCAACTCGGGGGATGCCCGACCCGGACAGTCGATCTTGACCGGGTGATCGCCAAGCAGGGCCCCCGCTTCAGCTTCTGGGATCGCCGGCCCGCCTGCCCTAAGCCCGGGTGCGATGGATGGGTGACCTTCATGACCATTCGGCCGGGAGGATCCTGGCAGATCCAGATGAATGACGCCCCGCCCGGGGCGGCCGAGGTCCTGCACCAGCGCTGGAAAGCCAGCCTGCCGGCGGACGTCCGAGACAAGCTGCCCCTCGCTCCCATGCTCTCGGCGAGCGGCAAGTACCTGGTGCTGGCCTGCGGCGAGTGCGGCGTCGGCCCGGTCTACGCCGGCGCGGTCCAGGCGGCCGTCTGGCGCGGGATGTCCACCGACCAGGTGCTCGAGACGATGCGGGCGCAGTGTCGTGGGGCCGGATGCAGCCTGGCCGCCGACCTGGTCGACGGCGGCCTGGTGCCCGAAGACGATCGCTGACCGGGGCCAGAAACGCAGAAAGCCCCCCGGCCGGAGCCGGGGGGCAGTCGTGGAAGGATGCGAAGGGACCATTGAGCTGTCCGGAAGACCGAACACGGCCACTCTTCGGCACTCTGGTCGCGACAAAGGAAGCCGGCTTTGAAGTCGAATAGATCCGGTGCACCCGGCAGGAGGCAGAAGTCCCGCGCTGAACTAGAGCGGAGTATGGCCGATCACCTCAGCCTGCTCTCGTCGGCTGCCGATCATTTCGACAGCGGCGCATCGGCGGCGTACCTGCACCTTGCTGGCACCTTGCGCGTGCTGCTTTACGACAAGGCCGATCAGCCCTCCCTCTGCACCCAACTATCCCGCAAGACAGAGTTTCTCGACACCGCATATCCAGACCATCCGGCAAATTTGCTCGCCCACTGCGGGCTGACGGTCCTCCTTCAGAAGGACGGGTCGGCCGCATATGCAGCGCCCTTAAGCAAGGGACCCAATCCCGGGCGTATGCGCAAATTCGAACATTGGTGGAATACGCCCGTCATTCGCGACAACGCAGGCCGGGAGATGAGCCGTGCAAACTTGGTTCTGACGGCCGCCAACCAAGAAGCGATGCACGTTGATCCTGGTCTCGACGCAACCTACGCGGCGCTGAAGCATGACAACTCGCTTGGCTGGATCCATGTGAAAGACGGTGAGGAGAAGCCTCTTTCAGACGCGGAGCGTGTGGCAGTCAGGCAAGTGGCCCATGAAGTTCTCGCCACATTGATCGCTGACTACACGAAGGAGCCGAACTTCGACGGCGCAAGTGTAGTGGCCGAGAGTATTTTCTCCACGCTTACCCCAGAAGAGCTTGGGATTTCGCCGGAGGAAGTTGCGGCTTCGAAGTCGTCGCAGGTGAGGTTGCAAGTTACCGCAGGCCCGGGGGTGCAATCCCCCATCCGGGTTGCTTTGGCCGCCGATGGGGAGATCGAACTAATCGCGCCCATGGGCGCACAAGCCTATTGTTTGAGCTTCCACAGCGAGATTGCTGAACAACTAGGCTGTCATCTGTTGCAGGCTGCCGCCGCAAGTTCATCTGGACCCGAGGAAGTTCGCCCTCTTGGCCAAGTCCCTATGGCGATTTCCGCCTACCGGTTCGGCATCACTCCCGATCGACATCTCGAGATCCACTTCCGGACCCCGGGGGACGGAGTCATCAAGGTTGCACTGCCGTTCGAGCTTTCGTCTCAATTCATCGCCGGTATTGTGGCTCTTCCGTAGCGGAGAGAAACCGCCACAAGCGCGTTCCCCAAAACGGGAAATGCCCCCCCGGCCGAGATCGGGGAGCGTTTGTGCATTTTCATGCATGAATATGCATTCGATCAGGTCCGACTGATGATCAGCTCCCTGCCCTCGGTGGGCATGCCCGACACCTGGTAGGACAGGCGCACCGGCTCCCGCTCGAAGGCGGCGAAGATCTCCCGCGTCTCGGGCGTGTCGTTGAGGCTCAGTATGAACCGGCCCTGCAGCTGCTCGAGCATGCTGGCCATCTCCTCGAATTCTTCACGCCGGAAGAGGTCGGGGCCGTAGTCGGTCTCGCAGCCGTAGTACGGCGGATCCAGGTAGAAGAGCGTGTCGGGCCGGTCGTACCGGGTCAGGAACTTCTGCCAGGGCAGCCGCTCGATGATCACGCCGGCGAGCCGCTCGTGCAGGTCCTCGAGCATCGGCGCGACCTTGGTCACGTCGAAGCGGCCGGGATAGCCAGGTGCCACGCCGAAGCTGCCGCCGTTCACCAGGCCGCCGAAGACCGTCCTCTGCAGGTAGAGGAATCGGGCCGCGCGCTGCAGGTCGGTGAGCGTGTCCGGGTCGACCTGGCGCAGGCGCTCGAACTCGGCGCGCGAAGTGATCTGCCACTTCAGCATGTCCTGGAAGGCCACGTAGTGGACCTGCAGGATCCGGTAGAAGTTCGAGACCTCCCGGCTCCAGTCGTTGATCACCTCAGCCTTCGGCCTGGCCGTGCGGCGCAGGAAGACCCCGCCCATGCCGACGAAGGGCTCGGCATAGGTGGTGTGGGGGACGGCCTCGATCATGGCCGTGAGGCGCTTGGCCAGGTTTCGCTTGCCGCCGATGTAGGGCGCGACGGGGCGCACGGCCGTGACGGCCGTCAGGGTAGACTCCATGTGGGGACTCAATCTTTACGTGACCCCGCCGGGTGCACCGGTGGCGGGATCTGTGCGCGGCCGCGGCTGCGCCTGGGTGCGAGTGTCAGCTCGCGGCTCGAGGCGTTTCAGCGCCTCGGCCCCCGTCCAATAGCACGGGGGGATGGGGATGGCGGACGCCAAAAAGACACCCGAGCTCTCGAGCGCCTACTACTCTCACAAGAGAACGACGCTGCTCTATTCGGGCGGGCTGCTGCTCTTCAGCCTACCCGGCGTCACAGTCAAACTGACCAATTCGCTCGGATCCACCATCGAGGGGCTAAATCCCGCCTTCGCGCTTTTGGTGCTCGCGTTGGCGTCGACCTACTACTTCGTCAATTTCTGCCTCATCTGGACGACCGAGGCTGTTGCCTACTCCCGCGCCATGGACCTGGGTGAGAAGGACGTCGTCAAGTCGCTCGAACAGTTCATGGTCCAATATGCGACCATGGAAGAACGCCTTGGGCAGACTGCGGAGCTTGTCGTCACCGAGATGAACAACCCCGCGCTGATCGCAGCCATGGAGGCAGGGGTAGCATTCGACCAAAACAAGGTCGCCTCTGCAGTGCAAGAGCCCGTCGAGCGCTTCAAGGAACTCGCGCTAGCCTGGTCGAATGATCACATCCAGGAACAGATCCGCCAGCAACTCCATGCTCCCGAGACCCACCAGGTTCGCGACGCACTAGCGGGAGTCGTGTTTACGCCAGCCCCGGAGCCGCGCCACGAATACCTCGTCCTCGGGACTCAGATCCTGGATAACCTGCGTCGCCAGTGGGGGCCTTTGCAGACGACTGTCACCGAGCTGAACCGCGCTCGGCTCGACGCAAGCGGGAAGCTGGCCGGCATGGAAATGGCCCTCCGGGAAATGAACTCCGCCATGAAAGCGATCCGGAGCAACCTGTTGCTGGGGCCCCTACTGCGTCGCGCACTGCTGGTCGGCATGGATCTCGCAGCGCCGCTGCTCTTGTATGTGGTGGCGGGGGCGCACTTCATTGGT
Source organism: Phenylobacterium sp. (assembly GCF_037968635.1). GTDB lineage: Bacteria > Pseudomonadota > Alphaproteobacteria > Caulobacterales > Caulobacteraceae > Phenylobacterium. The sequence goes on along the minus strand of NZ_JBBKVV010000041.1, from coordinate 5,162 downwards.
CACAATTGGTGGGTTGAGCTGCCTGACCTACCAACCATCCTTGGCTTCTAATCTACTGCCAGACCTTCCACCAAGGGCGGTTGCGCTCCGCGCGCAGGGCGATCCACTGATCGATCAGCTGGTGCTCGAGCTCCTGGGCCTGCACAGCCAGGTCGCGCTTGCCGTCGCAGACCAGGATCTGGGCGCCGCGCGTCCCGTAGCCGCCATCGAGGTCGGCCTGGGTCGGGTTGGGCGGCAGGCGGAAGAGGTCGCAGGGCCTAGTGGCTTCCGCCGGCGTCTCCACCCGAGGCGGGCCTGCAGCGGCCAAGCGAGGGCCGGAGCCGGCACAGCTCATCGTCGAGAGCGCGATGGCGATGAGCCCGGGCAGGATCCAGCGGGACGTCGGCATTGGGAGCTTCCTTGGCTTGGGCGGCGGCGATCGCCGCGGCTACGTCGGCGTCGCGCGCCTGGTGCACGGTGATGTCCAGCGCCTGGCCCATGGCCTGGGCGCCCTGGGCGCTCAGCCGGTGGGACTCAGCGGAGTCGACGGCGGCCTCGGTCTTGGGCCGCTCGCGCGCCTGGCCGGCCGAATACATGTGCCAGGACCAGGCGATGGCGGCCACGGTGGCCAGCGCCATGACCAGGTGGCGAAGGGTGAACATCCGACGCAGCTCCGCAGGAACAGCCAGCCGACGAGGACCTGGCCGAGGAGGATGGTTACGGCGCCCACCAGGACGCCGAGAACGAAGAGGGTCAGGCCACAACCACCAGGTCGCGCACGCCGCTCTTCCAGATCTGCTCGCGCAAATTCCGAAACAGGATGATGCAGCCGTGGCTGGCGTCGCCGGCGGCGTTGTCGCCGTGGATCCTGAAGAGCGACCGGCCCAGGGCATTGTGGCCGACGGGCTCGAGCAGGATGACGTAGGGGCCCAGCGCCGGGTGCTTCAGCCGCAGTCCGGTGATCTTCCAACGCCCACGCGGGATGGGCCCCTTGGAGACCACGCCCTCCATCGCTGGGTTGTTGCGGCCTGCGGCGAGGGTCTTGCCCGCGCCGGCGTAGCCGTAGCCCTTCAGGACATCGCCGAGGAACATCGCCCCGGTGGATTGGTGGTAGATCCAGGTGAGCTGGCTCAATGCAAAGACCTCCCGGTTCGAAGACCTCGATCACTGGCCCGGTTGCCGAGGTTCTGCAGGCCCACGCGCATTCTCGCCTCGATGCCGCCCGGCAGTTGCAGCGACGGCGCACGCTGGCGGTGCACATTCCAGAACAGGATCACAGCCGAGACCGCGATGCCGCTATAGACCCAGGCTTCGCGCACTGTGGCGTGCCCCCCACCCCACCAGATCGAGACCACGGCTGCGGCCATGGCGATCGACAGGATGGCCAGCGCCAGGACCACCAACATCGGTGCGGTGTGGAACTTGGCGACCGTCGGCTTCAGCAGCTCGGCCCGCAGGCCCAGGAAGATGCAGGCGACGCCGGCAGCGATCGCCGCCCAATGGTCGATGGCGGTCATTTCGGGATGTCTCCGAGCTTCTTGGCCAGGAAGCCGGCCAGAGCCTTGTAGGCGACCGGCAGGCTCACCCAGGCCGACGCCCCGATGACGAAACCCACGAGGTGGATCTCGCGCAGGGCTTCGACGGGAACGATGGCCACCAGGTGCGGCACGACCACCCATCCGAGGAGCGCGCCGGTGGCCAGGGCGAAAGCGATGTTGGTGAGGGCGCGCACCAGGTCCTCACGGCTGGGCGCCAGGCCGGACTGCAGCACGCCGTAGAGGGTGAAGAGGCCAAAGAGGCCAGTGCCCGCGAGCGTGGCCAGGAAACCGGCCATGCGGTCAGGTTCGGGGGCCATGGGCCCTCCTTCAGGTAAAATGTGGATTGAGGTGGGTTCCCGGGTCCGCCCCTCGGCCATGCGCACGTGTCGCAGCAGGGGTATACGCTTACGGATACAGGCTCTTCAGTAGCGCCCAGATCTGGTCTGCCGCCTGGTCATAGCCCTCGTTGGAGGGGTGAACGCCGTTGTTCTGACGGGCGATGGTTGCCGCCGTCCGGCTATTTGCGATGGCCGCTGCCGCACGAGGGAAGTTGTTCTCAGGGTCGATCCCAGTCGCGATAGGGCAATAGTAGATTCCCGAGGCTTCGCGGCCCGCGAACTGGGCGATGGCCTTGAGGTTCCAGCGGATGGCGTTCCGCTTTTGGCGTCGCCGGGTCTGGCCAACCCCATAGTTCATGCCGAACCCGTCCTGGTGACGCGCCGGCATGGGGCACCCGTTGATCAGGATCTTCATCGTCGGAACAACGGCATGAAGACTGACGATCATCTCCTCGGCGTGAATGAACGCCGCCGTGGCACGGTCGTCTGCATCGTTGTCAGTCGTAGCTGAGAAGACATCGTTGATCGCGAGGTGGGTGTCGAAGATATCCGACGGTGTCGAGACCCCCGAATGCGCGAGGTAGTAGGCGTAGTCGAACTTACCGGTCCCCGGATTGTAGAACTTGTTGGCCGCCTGGTCTGGTGCAGTAAGTGGCTGGTTCCAGCGTTGGAAAGACCAACCTCCCTGCCCTTCATGATAATTCGGGCCGGACCCAAGGGTCCCAAGCGCCGTGAGGCTGAGATGGCCGTCAGCCGCCGAAAGCGCCAGGAGCGTCTGGATCATGCGACCGGCGGCGACCCAGGAATCACCAAGCTGCGTGATGGTTTTCGAGACGTTCGTCGTGAGGGTCGGCGTGTAAATGACGCTCGTCGTTCCGCTGGCGAGCACGGTCGAGGTGCGCTTATCGCGAGCCGTCACCGTCATGACCGCGCCTGAGACAGCGCCGCCGATGGCGCCCGGGGTGCAAACCCAATCCTCGTCGCGTTGCTGACCCATAGTTAGGCCGCCCGCGCCGCCGAGCGAACTTGCGACGTCGACGTTCCAGTCAAGATCGGTGGCGTCCTCGGCGGTCAAGCCGTCGAGGTACAGGTGCGCTTCCTGTCCCTGCACCGTGTAGAGCTTTGGCGGGATCAGGAGAGTAGGAGGCGTCGCCGTAGGCGTAAGCGCCTGGACCGCCGCCGCGATTTTCGCGAGCGCGGCGACGCTGAAGGTGTAGCTGTTTGTCAGGCCAGACAGCATCGCATGGCTGACGTCGATAGCGCTGTCGCCGGTGTAGCGCCCCCAGTCCTGTGTGAGCGGGTCGTTCGAGTTCGCAGAATAGTAGGACCGGGGCGTCCCCAGGCGGTTCGGCATCGCGCCCGTTGGTTCATCCATATGGATCGGGGCGCCAGCGGCATCCACGCAATAGACCAGGACGCCGTACTCCGCAGTAAGATCGGCGTTGGTGAGCGTTTTGAACAGGCCGGTCGTCGGGTCCGTCAGCGGGATATATACGTCCGTGAAGCTGGTCGCCGTGGTGCTGACTACGACCTCGCCGACAGCGACCAGCGTCGCCGTTCCCTTGTGGGCGTCGCCAGAGGCCGCGGCGCGGACGACGACCTTGAACTTCTTGACCCCAGGACCTGCGGAAATGCTGCTGAGCCGGATAGCGTTGAAGCTAACCCCAGCGGGCGCAAGGATGTCCCCCCACCCATGGAAGACAGAAGTCCGCACGGAGGTCCCGCGACTCGCCGCGCGCAGGACGTCAGCCGCACCGGTATAGGCGGCGGCTGGATCTGCGGCCCACTCCGCCTTGTCCAATTGCGTTTGGAAGACCGCTTGCACCTGACCTTGCAGCGTTCCCGTGGGAACCCAACTATCGGCGCGGCCGGTGAGGAACACATGCTCAAGCCCGACCGCGACGTCCCCACTGCGATCCGACCAAGTTGCGATCTTCGGGTCGGTGAGGCTGCTGCCGCTCGACATGTAATAGCTGTCGGCAGCTTTATTGGCGAGCGCCCCAGTCGGCGGGTTCAGCGTAGCAGGGCTTCCGTCAACGGCGAGCGCATAGGCGCCGACGATGTACTCGGCTGAGAGGTCCGCGTCGGTGAGGGTCTTGAACGCGCCCGTCGTCGGGTCTCGCAGAGGGACCAGGATGTCGTCGTAGGACGTCACCAGGGGGTCAAGGTCGACAGAGCCGACCGCGACGACAGGGGCGCCGCCGACATGAGCGTTGCTGGCGCCCGCCCGGATGACGACGTTCAAGGTCGCCCAATTTTGCGCGGCGGGCGTATCGCTGCGACGGCGGACCTGGCGCACACGGATGGCGTTGAAGGTCACCCCGCCCGGCGTGCATTTTTGCGCCCAGCCGAAGAAGAGCGTGTTTCCGGGGTCCGAGCTACCAGCCGATACAGCCAGGACCGTGGATGTGGTCGCGTAGGACACCCGGCGCAGCATCGCCGCCTTAGCGCGGCGAACGTCGGACTCCAGTGCCACGATGCGGTTAGGCAATAGCGGGGTTGACGGGCCAAGCACCGGAAGGCTGGGGATCGTCGTTCCCGCACCGTGTCCCCAGAGGGCGTCGATATAGTAGTCGGACGTGTTCACCGTCTTGGTGAAATAGACGAGCAGCCGAACGGCGCCAGCCGGTCGCACGCTGGACCCGACAGCCCGCTTGGGCGTCGTCAGGTTCGTTGTCACTAGCGTCGCCCAAGAGGCAGCGGACCCAACGTTGCCGCCGATCCCGTCCTGCCAAATAAGGTTACAAGCGACCGACTGACCTAGCCCGGAAAGCTCGACGCCGAAGCGCATAGTCTCCCCGACCGCGATCCCCGCTTCGTCGGGGAACATGTAGAACCCCCGCGACCCGGTCGACGCCTGCAGCACCTTGAACGACCGACCGTCTGGGTAGTAGGGGGAGTCCACTCGCGCAGCGAGGCTGTCGAAGGCGGCAGATATGCGCTTCCGCCCCCCTAGATACGCCGTGGTCGAGTTCTGAATTTCGCGGAAGAACGGGTCAGGCCAGGGATTGAGCAGGCCCGCGCCTTGAGCGGCGGCTGCGGCGTTGGCGGCGGCATTGGTTTCAGAGACGGCGGCCGCGGCCGCCGACCCGACGGCGGCATCCTTCGCCGCCAGGATCGTCGCCCCCGCGTCCACCACAGTCTGCGCCGCGACAGCCTTGTCATTGGCCAGGCCCGCCGCAGCATTGGCGGCGTCTGCGGCGCCGTCGGCGCCATTCCGGGCTGTGTCGGCCAAGCCGGCTGCAGTGTTGGCCGCACCGGCCGCGTCGTTGGCAGCGCCGGCGGCGGCGGCGGCGGCGTCCCGGGC
>NZ_JBBKVV010000040.1:0-16668 GCF_037968635.1 Phenylobacterium sp. | reverse complement strand
GGGGCGCAGGTTCAGCTTCCTGCACGATCAACCCGATATCAGCGGCCCCCAGGCGGCGCTGGCCTATGTGCTGGCCAATCCTGACGTCGCCTGCGCCGTCACTGGCACCACGCGCCAGGCCCACCTGATGGAGAATCTGGAAGCCTCGGGTCGCCTCCTGCCCCCGGGACTCGCAGATCAGATCGCTCAAGCACAGTCGGCTGGGAGCTGACGTCGGGGCGCCCCTTTCGCCGGACGCCAAGAGGCGTAGTCTGCCTGCAAGAACAACGACAAATCAGGGCAGGAAACGATGGCGAAGCTCGATCTGGGTGCGCTCGACCAGGCGCTGGAGGCGGCGCATCAGCCCGCCTTGGCCGCCGCCCTCGTCCAGATGACCGGAGACCTGCACTGGCTGCGACCTGAGTGGACGCCGACCTACACGCCGCTGTCGCGCGGTGAGACCGGAGTGCCGGAGGCCGAGCAGGCCAGGTTCCGTGCTGAGGCCAAGGCCGCCATCCTGGACTGGGTCGCCAAGGGCTCGCCGCCATCGGTCACCCCCGATCCCGCCGCCCTGCGGCGGATGATGAGCTTCGTGGCCGGCGCAGACATCCCCGAGAACTACGCTGACTTCCTGAACGACGAACTGGCCATCGGCGGCCAGTCCAGCAAGGACCCGCAGTGGACCACGCCGGCCCTCAAGGAGGCCGCCCGGCGCATGCATGTGCTGGTGGTCGGCGCGGGCATGTCAGGCCTGCTCACCGGTATCCGTCTGACCCAGGCCGGCGTCGACTTCGAGATCGTCGACAAGAACGCCGATGTGGGCGGCACCTGGCTGGAAAACACCTACCCCGGGTGTCGGGTCGACAGCTCCAACCACATCTATTCGTACTCCTTCGAGCCCAACCACAATTGGCCCCAGCATTTCTCCACCCAGCCGGTCCTGCTCGACTATTTCAGAGGCGTCGCCAGCCGCTACGACCTGCGTAAGAAAATCCGCTTCGAGACCAGCGTCGAGGAGATGGTCTGGGATGAAGTGCGCGCGGTCTGGAACGTGACCGTCAACACGCCCAAGGGGCGCGAAAAGATCGTCGCCAATTCGGTGATCACCGCCGTGGGCCAGCTGAACCGTCCGCGCCTGCCTGACGTGAAGGGTCGTGAGCGGTTCAAGGGGCCGGCCTTCCACTCCGCCCAGTGGGCCCATGATGTCGACCTGACCGGCAAGCGGGTGGCGGTGATCGGCACCGGGGCCAGCGCGTTCCAGTTCGTGCCCGAGATCGTCGGCAAGGTGGCCAGCCTGACGGTCTTCCAACGCACGCCGCCCTGGGGTTTCCCCACGGCGCACTATCATGAGGACGTGCCGGCCGGGATGAACTGGCTGCTGGAGCACATCCCCAACTACGACAAGTGGTATCGGTTCTTCCTGTTCTGGATGGTCACGGACGGCCTGTTGGACGGGGTGCGGGCCGACCCGGACTGGAAGGGTGACGAGACCGCGGTCAGCGCGGCCAACGCCATGTTCCGCGCCGTGGTGGCCGAGGCCCTGCGGGCGCAGGCCGGCGACCGGCGCGACCTGGCCGAGAAGGTGATCCCCACCTATCCGATCGGCGGCAAGCGCGCCCTGCTGGACAACGGCGTCTGGATCGCGGCCCTCAAGCGCCCGAATGTGGAGCTGGTCACCGACGCCATCACCGAGATCACCGAGGCCGGCATCAGCACGGCCGACGGCGCGGCGCGCGATTTCGACGTGATCATCTATGGCACCGGCTTCCACGCCAGCCGCTTCCTCTATCCGATGAAGATCAAGGGGCGCGACGGGGCCGACCTGCACGAGACCTGGGACGGTGACGCGCGCGCCTATCTGGGGATGACGACGCCGGGTTTCCCCAACCTTTTCATGATCTACGGGCCCAATACCAACATCGTCGTCAACGGCTCCATCATCTTCTTCTCCGAGTGCAGCGTCCGTTACATCCTCGGCTGCCTGAAGCTGCTGGCCGAGACCGGCGCCCGGGCCATGGAGCCGAAGGCCGAGGTGCATGACGCCTTCAATATCCGGGTCGACGAGGGCAACAAGCTGATGGCCTGGGGCGCGCCCCAGGTGACCAGCTGGTACAAGAACGAGAAGGGCCGGGTCAGCCAGAACTGGCCCTTCGCCCTGGTGGACTACTGGCGCGCCACCCTGGCGCCCGATCCGCACGACTTCGTGGTGTCCAAGGAACGCGAGATGGCGGGGTAGGGGGCTCGGGGCCTATACGGGAACGACGCGTTCGTTCCCGTGAGGTCCCATGCCACTCAAGCTCCACGTCATCGTCTGCAGCACCCGCCCGACCCGGCTGGGTCCGAAGATCGCCGAATGGTTCGACGCCATCGCCCAGGCGCACGAGGCTTTCGACGCCGAACTGGTGGATCTGGCCGACTTCAACCTGCCGGTCTTCGACGAGCCCAAGCATCCGCGCCTGCGCGACTATGCCCACGACCACACCAAGGCCTGGAGCGCGAGCGTCGACGCCGCCGACGCCTTTGTCTTCGTGACGCCGGAATACAATTACGGCCCGCCGCCGTCTTTCATCAATGCGGTCAACTACCTGGTCCACGAGTGGGCCTATAAGCCCGCCGCCTTCGTCAGCTACGGCGGGGCCTCTGGCGGCGTGCGTTCGGTCCAGATGGAGAAGCTGCTGCTGACCACCATGAAGGTCATGCCGATCCCGGAAGCCGTGGCCCTGCCGATGTTCGCGCAGCATCTGGTGGAGGGGGTCTTCAAACCGCCGGAACTGCAGGACAGGGCCGCCGGTGTGATGCTCAGCGAGCTGGCCCGCTGGGCGCGCGCGATGAAGCTGCTCCGCACCACAAGCTAGGCCATTGCCAGGTGTCCATTCCCGTTGTTCAACTATGTGTTGAGCAGCGGAGGGTGGGCGATGACTCACGGCGTGGTGACGGTTCAGGGGCTGAACCTGCGGGAGGGCCCCGGCGGGGCTGTGACGCCGCCAAGTCTGGCCCTCGGCGTGGGCGTCGAGATGTTCGAGTCCAAGGCCGGCTGGACGCGGGTCACCACCCTCAAGGCCCCGATCCGCAGCGGCTGGGTCTCCAGCCAGTTCCTCAGCCAGACGGTGGCGGTCGCGACCGCGGCCCCGCCGCCGCCCGCCGCTCCGCCCATGGCCGATGACCCCGGGCATCCGGTGACCGTGGCCGGCGGGAAGGCGATCACCCCCGACGGCCGGGCCTTCGCCTCGGCCTACAAGGGTGGCTTCTACACCACCGGCCGGACCTCCCTGGCCGGCTGGCTGGCGGGCAATCCGCCGCCGGCCGACCTGAAGCCCTCGGCGGTGCGGGTGGTGCGCGCCATCTCGGCCAATGAGGGGCTGCTGGAGGCGGTGAACTCCTACGACAACAGCTACATGTCCATCGGACTGTTCCAGTGGACCTGCGGCCCCGCCACGGATCCGGGGGAGCTGCCGGCGCTGCTGGCCGCCTTGAAGCGAACCCGGCCCGCGGCCTTCCAGGACTGCTTCGGCCGATATGGCCTGGACGTGCGGACCGCGAGCGCGACGGCGATCACCGGCTACCTGGTGCTGAACGGCGTGGTGCTGAACACCGCGGCGCGAAAGCTGCAGCTGCGCGGGCCGGTGTGGGCCTACCGATTCTGGCGGGCCGGGCACCACCACGACATGCGGGCCTGCCAGCTGAGCTTCGCCGCCGGCCGCATGGCGCGCTTCCTGGACCTCAAGGCCGCCGGTGTGCCGATCCGCAGCTGGCTGACATCGGAGCAGGGCGTGGCTCTGGTGCTGGACGAGCACGTCAACCGGCCGGGCCATGTGCCGGGCACGCTCACCGCCGCGCTGACCAAGATCGGCGCCCACGACCCCACGGGGTGGAAGACCGCCGACGAAGCCAGGCTGATCGCCGCCTATGTCCTGGCCCGCAAGGCCACCAACATGACCGATCCCATCAAGCGGGCTGAGCGGATCGCCGACGCGGTCAACCAGAACACCCTGTCGGCCGATCGCGGCTCGTTCGTGACCTGAGACCGGGTGGCGGCTGTCACGACTCGGGTCTAACCTCCCGTGTCTGGTGGCTGACCCAAAGACGATGGAGTGTCGACATGGCCTACAAGTTTGAAATCTCGAAGGACAAGGCGGGCGAGTTCCGCGTGAAATTCAAGGCGCCGAATGGCGAGATCATGTTCACCACCGAGGGCTATTCGTCGAAGGCTTCGGCCAAGAACGCCATCGAATCCATGAAGAAGAACGGTCCGGGCGCCGAAACCGACGACACCACGGACTGAGCCAGGGCCCCGGCCGGCCGGCGGTCAGCGGATTATTCACAGGACGAAGTGCGACTAATCGAACTCGCCCGTTGACACGATTCCGGTCGGGACCTATCAGACGCCCCTCGCGGGCCCACACGGCCCACATGCGGATGTAGCTCAGTTGGTTAGAGCGCCGGCCTGTCACGCCGGAGGTCGCGGGTTCGAGTCCCGTCATTCGCGCCACTTCTTCCCCACATAGATCATCGTGCGACCGGACGCTGAATTGCGCGCGGGTTCCCTGTGAGTCTGCGCGTTTCGCCGCCTAGCTGAGAAGCATTCGCAGCTCGAACGCCGGTCTTTTTAGGCGGTGCGGCGCCAGCGTCATTGTGCGGTTTGAATCGGTTCCATTCGTGGTCTAGAAGGGCGCGACTCCTTCGAGGATTCCATGACCGCGTTCCTTCTTCAGTACCTCCCCATCGTGATCTTCCTAGGGATCGCGGCGGTTCTGGGGGTCGTCTTCATCCTCGCCTCGGCGGTTCTCGCCCCCAAGGCGCCGGACCCCGAAAAGCTCTCGTCCTACGAGTGCGGCTTCAACGCCTTCGACGATGCGCGAATGAAGTTCGACGTCAGGTTCTACCTGGTCTCGATCCTCTTCATCATCTTCGACCTTGAGGTGGCCTTCCTGTTCCCGTGGGCGGTCTCGCTCATGAACCTGCCGCAGGACGTGGCTCAGTTCTCCTTCTGGTCGATGATGTCCTTCCTGGGCGTGCTGACCGTCGGCTTCATCTACGAATGGAAGAAGGGCGCCCTGGAATGGGAGTGATCATCCCCGCGGGTTCCGCTCCCGCGCTTTCGGCCGGTCGCTCGACCGTCGAGGGCTACAACCCCAAGCTCCACGACCCCTTCTTCGACGGCGTTTCCAATGAGCTGGCCGACAAGGGCTTCATTACGGCCGCCGCCGATGACCTGATCACCTGGGCGCGCACCGGCTCGCTGATGTGGATGACCTTTGGTCTGGCCTGCTGCGCCGTCGAGATGATGCACGCCTCGATGCCGCGCTACGACCTGGAGCGCTACGGCTTCGCGCCCCGCGCCAGCCCGCGCCAGTCCGACGTGATGATCGTCGCCGGTACGCTCTGCAACAAGATGGCTCCGGCCCTGCGCAAGGTCTACGACCAGATGCCGGAGCCGCGCTACGTCATCTCCATGGGGTCCTGCGCCAACGGCGGCGGCTACTACTATTTCAGCTATTCCGTGGTGCGCGGCTGCGACCGGATCGTGCCGGTGGACATCTATGTCCCCGGCTGCCCGCCCACCGCTGAGGCCCTGGTCTACGGCGTGCTGCAACTGCAGAAGAAGATCCGCCGCACCGGGACCATCGAACGATGAGCTGGCCGGTCGAGATTTCCACGCTTGAGAGCCTGGGCCAGCAGCTTGTGGCCGACAGCGCTGGCGCGATCGCGGGCTATTCGTTGGCGTTCAAGGAACTGACCCTGACGGCCCCGGCCGGCCGGGTCGTCCAGGCCCTGACCCTGATGCGCGACAAGTTCGGCTTCGCCCAGTTGATCGACCTCTGCGGCGTGGACTATCCCGAGCGCCCGCTGCGCTTCGACGTGGTCTACCACCTGTTGTCGCTGACCAAGAACCAGCGCCTGCGCCTGAAGGTGCAGACCGACGAGGACACCGCCGTTCCCACCGTGACCGGGGTCTTCCCCTGCGCCGACTGGTATGAGCGCGAGGCCTTCGACATGTACGGGATCTTCTTCGAGGGGCATCCCGACCTGCGCCGCATCCTCACCGACTACGGCTTCCACGGGCATCCGCTGCGCAAGGATTTTCCGATGACCGGCTATGTCGAGCTGCGCTACGACGACGAACTCAAGCGCGTGGTCTACGAGCCCGTGAAGTCCGTCGAGTACCGCAACTGGGACTTCCTCTCACCGTGGGAAGGCGCCGACTACATCCTGCCCGGGGACGAGAAGTCGCCCGGGACCGGCGGTCCGCATCCGGGAGCTCCGAAGTAGATGGCTGACGACGCCTCCCTGACCCCGCTCTCGGAAAACGAGATCCCGGTCCGCAAATTCAACATCAACTTCGGCCCCCAGCACCCCGCGGCCCACGGCGTTCTGCGCCTGGTCCTGGAGCTGGACGGCGAGGTCGTGGAGCGGGTCGACCCGCACATCGGCCTGCTGCACCGCGGCACCGAGAAGCTGATGGAGTATCGGACCTACCTCCAGAACATCCCGTACTTCGACCGCCTCGACTACGTGGCGCCGATGAACCAGGAACACGCCTTCTGCCTGGCCATCGAGAAGATGCTGGACCTGGACGTGCCGATCCGCGGCCAGCTGATCCGTGTGATGTATTCGGAAATTGGGCGGGTGCTGAACCACCTGCTCAACGTCACGACCCAGGCCATGGACGTCGGCGCGCTCACCCCACCTCTGTGGGGCTTCGAAGAGCGCGAAAAGCTGATGGTCTTCTATGAGCGGGCCTGCGGCGCACGTCTGCATGCCAACTATTTCCGGCCCGGCGGCGTCCACCAGGACCTGCCGGAGGCCTTGATCAACGACATTGACGACTGGGCCGCGGCCTTCGCGCGTCCCGTCAACGACATCGACAAGCTGATCACCGGCAACCGCATCTTCAAGCAGCGCAACGTCGACATCGGCAAGGTGACCCGCCAGGAGGCCATCGACTGGGGCTTCTCGGGCGTCATGGTGCGCGGCTCGGGCATCGCCTGGGACCTGCGCCGCAGCCAGCCCTACGAGTGCTACGACGAGATGGAGTTCGAGATTCCGCTCGGTCTGAACGGCGACTGCTACGACCGCTATCTTTGCCGCATGCAGGAAATGCGCGAGTCCACCAAGATCATCCGTCAGTGCGTTGAACGGCTTCGCAAAACCCCCGGTCCCGTGATGACCGAGGACAACAAGGTCTCGCCGCCGCGCCGGGGTGAGATGAAGCGCTCGATGGAGGCGCTGATCCACCACTTCAAGCTCTACACCGAAGGCTTCCGCACCCCGGAAGGCGAGGTCTACGCGGCCGTCGAGGCGCCCAAGGGCGAGTTCGGCGTCTTCCTGGTGAGTGACGGCGGCAACAAGCCCTATCGCTGCAAGATCCGCGCGCCGGGCTTCCCCCACCTGATGGCCATGGACTGGATGAACCGCGGCCACATGCTGGCCGACGTCTCCGCAATCCTGGGGTCGCTGGACATCGTGTTCGGAGAGATCGACCGATGAGCGCCCCCGCCTGCATCTCGCCCTTCGACGTCGTGGACGGGCAGTTCGAGGCCTACAACAGCCAGAACCTGTCGACCTTCATGACCTTCTACGCCGACGACGCGGTGCTGGCCGACTTCAACGGCGCCATCACCGCAAATGGCGCCGAGGCGATCCGCGCCCGGCACCAGAAGCTGTTCGCCGACTTCCCTCAGAACAAGGCCGAACTGAAGTCGCGGGTCATCATCGGTTCGCGCGTCATCGATCACGAGTTGGTCGCCCGTACGCCCGGCGGCGACACCTTCGAGGTCGCGGCCATCTACACCATCTCGGACGCCAAGATCGTCCGGGTCGATTTCGTGAAGTGAGGCTCAGACCGTGAGCGTTCGACGCCTTTCCGCCGATCAACCCGCCAGCTTCGCCTTCTCCAAGGAGACGATGAAGCAGGCCCAGTGGTGGATCTCGAAATACCCCGACGGCCGGCAGCAGTCGGCGGTGATCCCGATCCTGTGGCTGGTGCAGAAGCAGGAAGGCTGGGTCTGCGAGCCCGCCATCCGCGCGGTCGCCGACCTGCTGAAGATGGCCACCATCCGGGTCTATGAGGTCGCCACCTTCTATACGATGTTCATGCTGGAGCCGGTCGGGACCATCGCCATGGTCCAGGTCTGCGGCACCACGGCCTGCCAGTCGCGCGGCTCGGAAGACCTGCTGGCGGTCTGCCGCAAGCGCTTCGGTCCCGACAGTCACCGCTCGGCTGACGGCAAGTTCTACTGGCAGGAAGTCGAGTGCCTCGGCGCCTGCTCCAACGCCCCCATGGCCGCCATCAACGACCGCTACTACGAAGACCTCACCGTCGAGGGCTTCGAGAAGCTGCTGGACGCCTTCGCCGCCGGCAAGACGCCGCCGCCGGGCTCGCAGATCGGCCGGCAGGGCAGCGCTGTCCTGGGCGGCAACACCACGCTGAACGACCCCAAGCTCTATGACGGGTCGGCCGCCAAGCCGATCAAGGGCCTGCCGAACGCCGCCCCCAAGGGCAAGGCCAAGGCGCCCGTCGCATGACCGAGGTCGAGATCACCAAGCGTCGGTTCAAGATCATGGCCGGGGTTTCCGCGGTCAGCGTCCTCGTGGCGATCGCGGCGATCGTCTGCGCCTTTCGATTCAGCCAGTCCTGGCTGCTGATTGTCTTCGCCCTCGCGCTCCTGGTCGGGTTCGGCGCGCAGATCTGGTTCATCGCGGGCTTCCGGTCCGCGAAAAAGGGAGTGTAGGGGGTCTTGGTCGGTATCCTGGAAGACAAGGACCGCATCTTCACCAACATCTACGGGCTCCAAGACTGGGGCCTGGAGGGTGCGAAGGCGCGCGGCTGCTGGAACGCGACCCGCGAGATGCTGGGTCAGAGCCACGAGTGGGTCTGCGAGCAGATCCGTGAGTCCGGCCTGCGGGGCCGGGGAGGCGGGGGCTTCGTCACCGGCTTCAAGTGGACCCTCATGCCGCAGCAGCTCAGCGAGCGGCCGCACTACCTGGTGGTCAACGCCGATGAGTCCGAGCCCGGCGCCTGCAAGGACCGCGAGATCATCCGCAACGATCCGCACCTGCTGATCGAAGGCTGCATGATCGCCAGCTACGCGATCCGCGCCCACACCGCCTATATCTACATCCGTGGCGAATACGTCATGGAGCGCGAGCGTCTGGAAGCCGCCATCAAGCAGGCCTATGCGGCCAAGCTGGTGGGCAAGGACAACGTCAACGGCTGGGACTTCGACATCCACGTCACCCACGGCGGCGGGGCCTATATCTGCGGCGACGAGACCGCCCTGATGGAGAGCCTGGAGGGCAAGAAGGGCCAGCCGCGCCTCAAACCCCCGTTCCCGGCCGGCGCGGGCATCTATGGCTGCCCGACCACCATCAACAACGTCGAGTCCATCGCTGTCGTCGGCACCATCCTGCGCCGTGGCGCCGGCTGGTTCTCCAGCTTCGGCCGTCCGAAGAACGCCGGCACCAAGCTGATGGCGGCCTCGGGCCACGTGAACAAGCCGAGCGTGGTCGAAGAGGCCATGTCCATTCCCATGCGCCAGCTGATCGACGACCATTTCGGCGGCGTGCGCGGCGGCTGGGGTAAGCTCAAGGCGGTGATCCCGGGCGGGGTCTCCATGCCGATGATCACCCGCGAACAGGCCGAGACCGTCCTGATGGACTTCGACGACCTGCCCCGCGTGCAGTCGCGCCTGGGCACGGCCACCATGATCCTGTTCGACGAGGACACCGACCTAGTCCGGGTGATCGCCCGGGTCAGCCGCTTCTTCAAGCACGAGAGCTGCGGCCAGTGCACGCCGTGCCGCGAAGGCACCGGCTGGATGTGGCGGGTGATGGAACGCATGGTCACCGGCGAGGCCGAGATGCGCGAGATCGACATGCTGCTCGACGTCGCCTCCCAGGTCGAGGGCCACACCATCTGCGGCCTCGGCGACGCCGCGGCCTGGCCCATCCAGGGCCTGTTCCGCAACTTCCGCCATGAAGTCGAGGACCGCATCACCAGCTATCGCGCGGGCAAGCCGCATGTTCAGGGCGCCGCCCTGGTGGCGGCGGAGTAGGAGATGGGCTCGTTTTCCATCATCCACTGGTTACTGGTGCTGATCATCCTCGGGGTCATCGTATTCCCGATTTCGATCATCCTCAGGAGAGCCGGGTTCTCGCGCTGGTGGGCGTTGCTCGCACTGGTGCCGTTTGTGAATTGGTTTGCGTTGTGGGCGTTCGCGCTCGTTCGCTGGCCCACGGAGAAGAAGTCCGATGCCTAAAGCCAAGGTCAACGGCGTCGAGATCGAATTCGAACCCGGCATGACGGTTCTGCAGGTCGCGGAACTGGCCGGGGAAGAGATTCCGCGCTTCTGCTATCACGAACGTCTCAGCATCGCCGGCAACTGCCGCATGTGCCTGGTCGAGGTGAAGCCCGGCCCGCCCAAGCCGCAGGCCTCCTGTGCCCTGCCGGCCTCCGACGGCCAGGAGATCATCACCAACTCGCCGATGGTCAAGAAGGCCCGCGAAGGGGTGATGGAGTTCCTGCTCATCAACCACCCGCTGGATTGCCCGATCTGCGACCAGGGCGGCGAGTGCGACCTGCAGGACCAGGCCATGGGCTATGGCCGCGACGACAGCCGCTATGGCGAGAACAAGCGCGCCGTCGAAGAGAAGTTCATGGGGCCGTTGATCAAGACGGTCATGACCCGCTGCATCCAGTGCACCCGCTGCGTCCGCTTCATCACCGAAGTGGCCGGCGTGCCGGACATCGGTCTCATCTCTCGCGGCGAAGACGTTGAAATCACGACATATCTCGACAGGGCCGTGGCCAGCGAACTGTCGGCCAACGTCATCGACCTGTGCCCGGTCGGCGCCCTGACCTCCAAGCCCTACGCCTTCAACGCCCGGCCCTGGGAGTTGAAGAAGACCGAAAGCGTCGACGTCATGGACGCGCTGGGCTCCTCCATCCGTGTCGACAGCCGGGGCCCGGCTGTGCTGCGCGTGCTGCCGCGCCTGAACGAGGACATCAACGAGGAGTGGATCAGCGACAAGACCCGCTACGCCGTGGATGGCCTGTCCCGCCAGCGGCTCGACAAGCCCTATATCCGCGAAGCCGGCAAACTGCGTCCCGCCACCTGGGCCGAGGCGCTGAACCTTGTGGCCGCCAAGCTGAAAACCGCCAGCCCCGACCGCATCGGCGTCATCGCCGGCGACCTGCAGGACGCGGAGTCCATGAAGGCCGCCAAGGACCTGTTCGGCTCGCTCGGCGTCACCAGCCTGGACTGCCGCCAGGACGGCATGACCTTGGGGGCCGGGGCGCGTGAGACCTGGCTGTTCAACTCCACGATCGCCGGCGTCGAAGCCGCCGACATGATCCTGATGGTCGGGACCAATCCCCGTACCGAGGCCCCGGTCCTCAACGCCCGGTTCCGCAAGCGTTGGGTCGCCGGTGCCCTGGAAGTGGGCGTCATCGGCGAGCAGGCCGACCTGACCTATGGCTATGAATATCTCGGCGCGGGCGCCGCCAGCCTTTCGGGCCTGGCCAAGTCCAAGTCCGACTTCGTCAAGCGCCTGAAGGCGGCCAAGAACCCGGCCATCATCATCGGCGCCGGCGCCCTGGGCCGCGCCGACGGCGGCGCGATCGCCAGGGCGGCGGCCGATGTGGCCAAGGCCTTCGGCATGACCTGGAACGTGCTGCACACCGCCGCCAGCCGGGTCGGCGGCCTGGACCTGGGCTTCATTCCGGGCGAGGGCGGCAAGACCGCCGCGCAGATGGCCGCCAAGGGCGCGCTGGATGTGCTGGTCCTGATGGGCGCCGACGAGATCGACGTCACCGCCAGCGACGCCTTCACGGTCTATATGGGCACCCACGGGGACGCTGGAGCCCACAAGGCCGACGTGATCCTGCCCGGCGCGGCCTACACCGAGAAGGACGGCCTCTATGTGAACACCGAGGGCCGGGTCCAGATGGGCCAGCGCGCGGTGTTCCCCAAGGGCGAGGGCCGCGAAGAGTGGTCCATCCTGCGGGCCCTGTCAGATCGCCTCGGCGCGACCTTGCCCTATGACACGCTCGCCCAATTGCGCGCCGAGCTGTTTGCGGATCACCCGACCTTTGGGCGCATCGACTACGCCCCGGGCGCTGCGGCCTCGGCCATCGACCTCTCGGGGATCGCGGCGGCCGGCAGCGCCACCGACGCGCCGCTGGTCAGCGGTGTGCGGGCCTTCCACCTGACCAACCCCATCGCCCGCGCCAGCGTGACGATGGCCGAGTGCGCGGCCGTAGCGGCCGACGCCTCCAAGATCGCGGCGGAGTAGGGGATGGATCCGACCCTCAATTTCTGGGCTACCGAGCTCGGCTGGACCCTGATCACGGTCGGCAAGATCATGCTGGTGATCCTGCCGCTGCTGGTCTGCCTGGCCTTCTTCATGCTCGCCGACCGCAAGATCTGGGCGGGCGTCCAGATGCGCAAAGGCCCAAACGTGGTGGGTCCCTTTGGCCTGCTGCAGTCCTTCGCCGACCTGATCAAGTTCGTTCTGAAGGAACTGGTCATCCCCGACGGCGCCGACAAGGTCGTGTTCCTCCTGGCTCCCGTCCTGACCTTCCTGTTGTCCCTGGTGGGCTGGGCGGTCATCCCGTTTGCGCCGGGCTGGGTGATCTCCAACATCAATGTCGGTGTGCTGTACCTGTTCGCCATCAGCTCGCTGGGCGTCTACGGCATCATCATGGGCGGCTGGGCGTCCAACTCGAAGTACCCGTTCCTGGGGTCGCTTCGGTCTGCGGCCCAGATGGTCTCCTACGAGGTCTCCATCGGCCTGGTGATCATCACCGTCATCCTGCTCAGCGGCAGCATGAACCTGACCACCATTGTCGAGAAGCAAGCCGGCGGGTTCTGGAACTGGAACTTCCTCGGCGGCGGCCTGCAGAACTGGCCCATCGCCATCGTGATGTTCGGCATGTCGGTGATCTTCTTCATCTCGGCCCTGGCCGAGACCAACCGCCCGCCCTTCGACCTGCCCGAGGCCGAGTCCGAACTCGTGGCCGGGTATCAGGTGGAATATTCCTCCAGCCCGTTCCTGCTCTTCATGATCGGCGAGCTGGTGAACATCGTGCTGATGTGCTCGCTGATCTCGCTGCTGTTCTTCGGCGGCTGGCAGGCGCCCATCGACTTCGCCTTCGTCCACCAGTGGGGGGACATGGCGCAGGGCTTCTACGGCCTGATGTGGTTCTTCCTGAAGACCTGCTTCTTCTTCTTCCTCATCGCCATGGCCAAGGCCATCGTGCCCCGCTACCGCTACGACCAACTGATGCGCCTGGGCTGGAAGGTCTTCCTGCCCACCGCCGGCATCGCCGTGGTCCTGGTGGCGGCCTGGCGGGTGTTCGGGATCGGCGCGGCATGAAGATCGTGATCGCGCTTGCCAGTCTGATGCTCTGCGCCGCCTGCGCCAGCGGGGTCACGCCCGAGGGCGGCGTGGCGAGCTATGACGCCCTTCGGGTGGCGCGCGACGCGTGCCTGGCCAAGGGCGGCGACCTGCAGCTGGCGAAGGAAGGTGATCGTCAGTCGATCACGTCCTACGTCTGCAAACGAAAGTGACCGCTATGATGCAGCGTATTGCCCAGGCCGTGAGAGGCGCGGCGCTGATGGACTTCGTCGGCGCCTTCGGGATGGCCATGAAGTACATGGTGCGGCCCAAGGCCACCGTGCTCTATCCGCATGAGCGTGGTCCCCAATCGCCGCGTTTCCGGGGCGAGCACGCCCTGCGCCGCTATCCGAACGGTGAAGAGCGTTGCATCGCCTGCAAGCTCTGCGAGGCCATCTGCCCGGCCCAGGCCATCACCATCGAGGCTGAGCCCCGCGAGGACGGCAGCCGCCGCACGACCCGCTACGACATCGACATGGTGAAGTGCATCTACTGCGGCCTGTGCCAGGAGGCCTGCCCGGTGGACGCCATCGTCGAAGGCCCCAACACCGAGTTCGCCGTGGAGACCCGCGAGGAGCTTTATTACGACAAGGAACGTCTGCTCGATAACGGGGACCGTTG
Organism: Phenylobacterium sp.; assembly: GCF_037968635.1. Classification (GTDB taxonomy): domain Bacteria; phylum Pseudomonadota; class Alphaproteobacteria; order Caulobacterales; family Caulobacteraceae; genus Phenylobacterium. Next base: position 2,670 of record NZ_JBBKVV010000040.1, on the reverse strand, counting down.
GGAGCGGCAGATCGCGAAGAATCTGGAATTGGACGCGCCCTACCGGTAAGACCCGGGCGCGATTCCGAAAGCTAATCACCGCGTCGCCGTCAGGCGCCGGTCACTGAAATTGAGGGGCTGAGAAGAGCCGTCATGGCCGTTCAGGCGATCGCATTCTATCTGCTGGCGACGGTGACCCTGGTCGCCGGTGTCTGCGTGGTTTCGGCCCGCAGCCCGGTGCACTCAGTGCTGTTCCTGATCCTGGCCTTCTTCTCCGCCGCAGGGCTGTTCGTCATGCTGGGGGCCGAGTTCCTCGCCATGCTCCTGGTGGTCGTCTATGTCGGCGCCGTCGCGGTGCTGTTCCTCTTCGTCGTCATGATGCTCGACGTCGACTTCGCCTCACTGCGGCAGGGTTTCGCGCGCTACATGCCCCTGGGCGCGGGCGTGGCCGGCATCCTGGCCTTCGAGATGATCATGGTCTCCACCGCGGTTGCGAACGGCGGGGCTGCGCGTCTCAACGACACGCCGCAGGCCTCGGGGGCGGACATCTCCAACGCCGAGACCATCGGACGGGTGCTCTACACCGACTACATCTACTTCTTCCAGGCGGCGGGTCTGGTGCTGCTGGTGGCCATGATCGGCGCCATCGTGCTGACCCTGCGCCATAAGCCCGGCGTGCGCCGGCAGGTGATCGCCGACCAGGTGGCGCGCGGGCCGAAGACCGGCATGCGGGTCATTTCCATCAAACCCGGCGCGGGGATCGACGAATGAGCATCGGGCTCGCCCATTACCTGGCGGTCGCCGCGATCCTGTTCACCATCGGGGTGTTCGGGATCTTCGTGAACCGCAAGAACATCATCGTCATCCTGATGTCGATCGAGCTGATCCTGCTCGCCGTGAACATCAATCTGGTGGCCTTCTCGGTGTACCTGCACAACGTGACAGGGCAGATCTTCGCCATGTTCGTGCTGACGGTCGCCGCGGCCGAGGCCGCTGTCGGCCTGGCCATCCTGGTGACGTTCTTCCGCAACCGCGGCGACATCGCCGTGGACGACGTCTCTGTGATGAAGGGCTGAGGACCCCACCATGACCCCTCAGCTTCTCGTCACCATCGCGGTCTTCGCGCCCCTGGTCGCCGCCTTGATCGCGGGCCTCTCGGGCCGCCGGATCGGCAACGTCGCCTCCATGGCCCTGACCACGGGCGCCCTGTTCCTGTCCTGCGCCATCGCCTGGACCACCTTCCATGGGGTGATCTGGGGCGACTGGCCGGCCAAGTTCACCGTCCACCTGCTGCCCTTCATCAATATCGGCGACTTCCAGTCCAACTGGTCGATCCGCATCGACACCCTGTCAGCCGTGATGCTCGTGGTGGTGACCAGCGTTTCCTCGCTCGTTCACCTCTACTCCTGGGGGTACATGGCCGAGGATCCGTCCAAGCCGCGGTTCTTCGCCTACCTGTCGCTGTTCACCTTCGCCATGCTGGCCCTGGTGACCGCCGCCGACTTCATGCAGCTGTTCTTCGGCTGGGAAGGGGTGGGACTGGCGTCCTATCTGCTGATCGGATTCTGGTACAAGAAGTCGACCGCCTCGGCCGCCGCCATCAAGGCCTTTGTGGTCAACCGGGTCGGCGATTTCGGCTTCGCCCTCGGCATCCTGACCGTGTTCTGGATGTTCGGCACCATCCAGTTCGCCGAACTGTTCCCGATGATCGCCTCCAAGGCCGGCACCGGCTGGGAATTCCTGGGCTACACCTGGTCAGCGCTCGACCTGGCCGGTCTGCTGCTGTTCATCGGCGCGATGGGCAAGTCGGCCCAGTTCTTCCTGCACACCTGGCTGCCCGACGCGATGGAAGGCCCGACCCCGGTCTCGGCCCTGATCCACGCGGCGACCATGGTCACCGCCGGTGTCTATATGGTCTGCCTGCTGTCGCCGATCTATGAATATGCGCCGATCGCGGCCGGGGTCATCGCCGTCACCGGCGCGATCACGGCCCTGTTCGCCGCCACGGTCGGCCTGGCACAGAACGACATCAAACGGGTCATCGCCTATTCGACCTGTTCGCAGCTGGGCTACATGTTCTTCGCCGCCGGCGTCGGAGCCTATCAGGCCGCGATGTTCCACCTGTTCACCCACGCCTTCTTCAAGGCCCTGCTGTTCCTCGGGGCCGGCTCGGTGATCAACGGCATGCACCACGAGCAGGACATGCGGAAGATGGGCGGGCTGTGGAAGCTGCTGCCGGTCACCTATGCCGTGATGATGATCGGCACCATCTCGATCACCGGTCTGGGCATTCCCGGCATCGGCGGTTTCGCCGGCTTCTATTCCAAGGATTCGATCATCGAGAGCGCCTTCGCCTCCTTCTCGACCGGTCATTCGGCCATGGGGCTGTTCGCCTTCTTCGTCGGTATCATCGCCGCCGGTCTGACGGCCTACTATTCCTGGCGTCTGGTGTTCATGACCTTCCACAACAAGCCGGCGTGGAAGGATGCGCATCATGAAGATCATGCGCATGAGGACCACGCCCATGACGACCACGCCCATCACGGCCCGCTGACGCCGCACGAGAGCCCTTGGGTCATGCTGGTGCCGCTGCTGCTGCTGTCGGTCGGCGCGATCGCCGCCGGCTTTGTCTTCGCCCCCTATTTTATCGGCGATCACGCAGCGACGTTCTGGAACGGCGCGGTCTTCACC
>NZ_JBBKVV010000039.1:0-22818 GCF_037968635.1 Phenylobacterium sp. | reverse complement strand
GGCGGGCAGGGCGCCGACGATAGCGCCGTCCGGGGTGACGAGGACTATGCGCGCGAAGCGGGGCGGCTTCACGCCTCGGGGGTGTCGCGGAAGTAGGGCTCGACCGGGCCTTGCAGCTTCACGGTCATGGCGTTGCCCTTGCGGTCGACCGTTGCGCCGACCGACAGCCGCACCCATCCCTCGCTGACGCAGTATTCGTCGACATTGGTCTTCTCGACGCCCTTGAAGCGCACGCCCACGCCGCGCTCCAGGCAGGCGGCGTCGTAATAGGGGCTGTTGGGGCTGATCGCGAGGCGGTCGGGGGGCGTGTCGGACATGTCTGGGCCTTGAAGAACGTTTGGGCTTGAACCCTTGAGCCGGGTGATAGCCGCAACGCGGACAAAGCAAAAGGGCCGGAGATCGCGCTCCGGCCCTTCGCGTATGGTCTAGCGCGGAGCGCTGACTAGCACTTGTAGTACATCTCGAATTCCACCGGGTGGGGGTGGAGAGCGAGGCGCATGACCTCTTCCATCTTCAGCTCGATATAGGCGTCGATGAACTCGTCGGTCATCACGCCGCCGGCCTTCAGGAAGCCGCGGTCCTTGTCGAGGTTTTCCAGGGCTTCCTTGAGGGAGCCGCAGACTTCTGGAACCTTCTTCTGCTCACGCGGCGGCAGGTCGTAGAGGTTCTTGTCCTGCGGCGCGCCGGGGTCGATCTGGTTGATGATGCCGTCGATGCCGGCCATCAGCAGAGCGGTGAAGGTCAGGTACGGGTTGCCCATGGGGTCGGGGAAGCGGGCTTCCAGACGCTTGCCCTTGGGGCTGTCCACGTGCGGGATGCGGATTGAGGCCGAGCGGTTTCGGGCCGAATAGGCCAGTTTCACCGGGGCTTCATAGCCGGGCACCAGACGCTTGTAGCTGTTGGTGGTGGAGTTGGAGAAGGCGTTGATGGCCTTGGCGTGCTTGATGATGCCGCCGATGTACCAGAGGCACATCTGCGACAGGCCGGCGTACTTGTCGCCGGCGAACAGCGGCTTGCCCTCGCCCCAGATCGACTGGTGGACGTGCATGCCCGAACCGTTGTCGCCGAACATCGGCTTGGCCATGAAGGTGGCCGTCTTGCCGTAGGCCGCCGCCACGTTGTGGATGACGTACTTGTAGAGCTGCAGACGGTCGGCCATGACGATCATGGTGTCGAACTTCAGGCCGAGTTCGTGCTGGGCCGGGGCCACCTCGTGGTGGTGCTTTTCCGGCTTCATGCCGAGCTCGCCCATCACCGCCAGCATTTCGCCGCGCAGATCCTGGGCCGAGTCGATGGGGTTGACCGGGAAGTAGCCGCCCTTCGGACCCGGACGGTGACCCATGTTGCCTTCGGCGTATTCCTTGGCGGAGTTACCCGGCAGTTCGATGGAGTCATAGGAGTAGCCGGTGTTGTTCGGCTGCACCGACCACTTCACGTCGTCGAAGATGAAGAACTCGGCTTCCGGGCCGAAGAACACCGTGTCGCCGATGCCGGAGGCCTTGACGAAGTTCAGCGCCGCCTTGGCGATGGAGCGCGGGTCGCGGTCATAGGGGGTGCCGGTGTCGGGGTTCACGACGTCGCAGAACAGGCAGAGCGTCGTCTGCTGGTAGAAGGGGTCGATGTAAGCGCTGTCCAGGTCGGGACGCAGCTTCATGTCGCTTTCGTTGATGGCCTTCCAGCCGGCGATCGACGAGCCGTCGAACATGGTGCCGTCGTTCAGGAATTCATCGTCGATGAGGTCGATGTCGAAGGTGACGTGTTGCATCTTCCCGCGGATGTCGGTGAAGCGCACGTCGACGTATTTCACGTCCTTCTCTTTGATTTCGTTCAGAATGTCCTTGGCGGTCGCCATAGTCATAATCCCCTTGCAGATGTCTCGATAGGCTAAAGTCTTAGACGGCTGCGGCGCCGCTCTCCCCGGTTCGGATCCGCAGCACGTCGGTGATTTCCGAAACGAAGATCTTGCCGTCGCCGATACGCCCGGTGCGCGCCGCGCCGATGATCGATTCCAGCACGCGTTCCAGCTGGTCGTCGGCGATGACGACCTCGATCTTGATCTTGGGCAGGAAGTCCACGACGTACTCGGCGCCGCGATAGAGTTCGGTCTGGCCCTTCTGGCGACCGTAGCCCTTGGCTTCCATCACCGTCATGCCCTGAACGCCGAGTTCCTGAAGGGCTTCCTTCACCTCGTCGAGCTTGAACGGCTTAATGATCGCTTCGATTTTCTTCATGGCCCGATCTGGTACTCAAACATCGCCGCCCCAGCGGTTGCCGGCTACGAGCACGCTCCGACGCGGGGCGACAAGGGGGCGCCCGCCGAGGGGTGCGCGGTGGCGGATGGGAATCCGCAGATGTCTATTTTCTCAGCACAGCCTGCGCAAGAAATAACCACCGCCGAAATCGCCTTTGTCCGCCGGCTTCCGGCGCCTAGGATCGCCGCTCGAGTTCAGCGGAGGCGTGCGAGATGGACGACAGGACCCCAGTTCTCATCGGAGCGGGCCAATTCACCTATCGCGGTGACGCGGGCGCCTCGCCGTCCCCGACGCGGTTGCTGAAGATTGCGGCGGATCGCGCGGCCGCCGACGCCGGGCTGGGCGCCGAAGCCCTGGCGGCCATCGATGGGCTGGCCGTGGTGGGCTTCACCATCGATGCGCCCGGCGGTGGACGGCTGGTGCCGCACTCGACCAATCCGCCCGCGACCCTGGCCAAACGGATGGGCGCGAGCCCACGCTGGGCGGTCTATTCCCACATGGGCGGCAACAGTCCGCAGCAGATGATCAATGTGGCCTGCGAGCGGATCGCCCGCGGCGACAACGACCTGACCCTGGTGGTGGGCTGCGAGTTCCTGGGCTCGGCCACCAAGCGCCTGACCAAGGGCCTGGGCTTCGACGACTGGGACGACGCCGAGGACCTGCCGGAGCCGGACCGGATCGGTGACCCGCGACCCGGCTCGACGCCTTACGAGAACAAGCACGGGCTGGGTCGGCCCATCAATGTCTACCCGCTCTTCGAGAACGCCCTGCGGGGCCGCGACGGACGCTCGATCCCCGACCACCAGAAGCAGATGGGCGACCTCTTCGCCCCCTTCAGCGAGGTGGCGGCCAGGAACCCCGAGGCCTGGTTCCCGGTGGCGCGCTCTTCTGAAGAACTGGTCACCGTCACCGAGCGCAACCGCATGGTGGGCTTCCCGTACCCCAAGTACCTGAACGCCATCATGGAGGTCGACCAGTCGGCCGGCGTCCTGGTCTGCAGCCTGAAGAAGGCCCGAGAACTCGGTGTTTCAGAGGATAAACTCGTCTACCTGCACGGGTGCGCCGACGCCTATGACCTGTGGTTCCCTATCGACCGCCAGAACTACCATTCCAGCCCCGCCATGCGCCTGACCGGCCAGCGGGCGCTGTCGATGGCGGGCGTCAGCCTCGACGACATCGGCCACATCGATCTCTATTCCTGTTTCCCGGTCGCCGTGGAAATCGGCGCCGAGGAACTGGGGTTGAAGCTGGACGACCCGCGCGGCCTGACCGTGACCGGGGGCCTCCCCTATATGGGCGGGCCCGGCAACAACTACGCCATGCACTCCATCGCGGTGATGATGCAGCGGCTGCGGGACAACCCCGGCGACTGGGGCCTGGTGACCGCCAACGGCTGGTTCCTCACCAAGCAGTCCACCGGCGTCTATTCCACCAGCCCGCCGGCCAAGCCTTTCGAGCGGCAGGACCCGAAGGTGATTCAGGACCAGATCGACGCCCTGCCGCACCCGACTGTCATCGAACAGCCGCAAGGCGCCGCCACTATTGAGACGTACACGGTGGTTCACGGCCGGGAGGGCTACATGATGGGTATCGTCGTCGGCCGCGATTCCGAGGGCCGTCGCTTCGCGGCGGTCACTCCCAGCGACGAAGCTACCCTGCGTGATCTCGAATCGCGCGAAGGGGTGGGGCGTACGGGGACCGTTCGCCAGACCGAAGACGGCCAGAAGAACCTGTTCATTCCAGACTGAGATTTCCCATGTCGCGACTTTACCTGATCCGCCACGGCAAGCCCGCCGCCGTCTGGGGCGAGGCCGATGACGATCCGGGCCTGGACGACGCCGGCAAGGCCCAGGCGGACGCCGCCCGCGACGTGCTGATGGCCCTGCCGGCGGCTGAGCGACCCACAAAGGTTGTGAGTTCGCCGCTGCGCCGGTGCCGGGAAACCGCGATCCCGACCGCCGAGGCGCTCGGCGTCGAGATCGAGATCGACCCCTTCGTGGGTGAGATCCCCACCCCCAAGGGCCTGACCGCCGAGCAACGCCCGCCGTGGCTTCGTGAGGTCTTCCAAGGCAAGTGGAAGGACGTGAAGGGCGATCTCGACTACGACGCCTGGCGTCAAGACGTGGCCGGCTCGCTTAACGCGCGCGGCGGTACGGCGGTGTTCAGTCATTATGTGGCGATCAACGCGGTGATGTCGCAGCTTGCCGGCGATGAGCGCGTTCTGGTCTTCCGCCCCGATCACGCCTCGATCAGCGTGCTTGAGACGGATGGGAAGACCCTGAGATTGGTGGAGCAGGGGCGAGAAGCCTCCACCGGCGTCCTTTAGTTCCAGGAGTAAACGCGTGCGGCCGATCCTCACCGTCGCTGAGATGGCGGCCGCCGACGCCGCGGCGATTGCGGCCGGGACCAGCGGCGGCGAGCTGATGGCGCGTGCGGGCCTCGCCGTGGCCGACGCCATCTGTGAGCGTCACGCGCCGCGCGCCACCGCCGTGCTGTGCGGCCCGGGCAACAATGGCGGTGACGGCTATGTCGCAGCCCAGGTCTTGGCCGAGCGGGGTTGGGAGGTCTGGGTCGAGCGCCTGGCTCCGCCCGCCACCGAAGACGCCAAGGCCGCCGCCGCGCTCTGGACGGGCGAGACCTTCGAGGTCGGTGAGGCCACCCGGCAGGGCGAGCTCTTCGTCGACGCCCTGTTCGGCGCGGGGCTCAGCAAGCCCCTGGATGGAGAGGCGGCCCGACTGGCCCGGATGTGCGAGCGCATCCCCGACCGCGTCATCGCCGTCGATCTGCCCAGCGGGCTGGCCGGAGACACGGGCCACGTGCTCGGAGACGCCGCCGTCAGCGCCGCGCTCACCGTCACCTTCCATGCCAAGAAGCCGGCCCACGTCCTGGAGCCGGGGGCCGGCCGATGCGGGGAGATCGTGGTGGCCGACATCGGGCTGCTGACCGAGGAGGCGAGCCTGCTGGAGAACACGCCGGAGCTCTGGATGCCTCGTTTCCCCTGGCCGGGCGCGGACGCCCACAAGCACTCCCGAGGCCGCCTTGTGGTGGTGAGCGGCGAAGCCTGGAACACCGGCGCCGCCCGCCTGGCGGCCCGCGCCGGTCTGCGGATGGGGGCAGGGGTGGTGACCCTGCTGTCGCCCACCGAGGCTCTATCGGTGAACGCCGCCCACCTGGAGGCCGTCATGCTGCGCGGGTTCGACACCGAGGTGGAACTGGAGCAACTGGCAGCTGATGTAGACGCCGCCGTCATCGGCCCTGCCGCCGGGGTCAATGAGACGACTCTGCTCAACGTCCTGGCCCTGGCCCGCACTGGCGCGGCCCTGGTGATCGACGCGGACGCTATTACGGTCTTCCGCGACGACCCGGAGGAACTGTTCTCGGTCCTCGACGTGGATGACGTGCTCACCCCACACCCCGGTGAGTTCGAGCGCCTGTTTCCAGGGGTCCTGAAGGACGCGCCCGAGCGGATCACGGCCGCCCGCCGCGCCGCGAAGAAGGCCGACGCCATCGTCCTGCTGAAGGGGCCCGACACCGTCATCGCCGCCCCGGACGGCCGGACGGCGGTCAACACCAACGGCTCCCCTTGGCTGGCCACGGCGGGCTCTGGTGACGTGCTGGCCGGGTTCATCGGCGCGCTCATCGCCCAGGGTATGGAGAGTTTCGAGGCCGCCTGCGCGGCGGCATGGATCCACGCGGACGCCGCCGATCTGCACGGTCCTGGCCTGATTTCCGAGGACCTGCCTGGCTTGGCCCCCGCCGTCCTGCGCCGGCTCTACGACGCCCGCTAGACCTGTGGTCAAGCTTGAGTCCGCGTGCTACTTGCCGGGCGTACTCTAGGGATTTCCGCACACGTGACCCGCTCCTGCGCAGCTCTCGCTATTGCCGCCCAGGCCTTCATGGCCTGGCGCGTAGCTGTGCGCGAGGGGTGTGCGATCTAGGTTCGACCGATCCAAACCCCTCCCGACGCGGCGAGGGGTTTTCACGTTTCAAGCACCCCCCGTCCGTCTTCTGGCTACTCCAAAGGAAAGCCGATGACGTCGCTTACTCCGCAACTGCTGCTGGCGCTGTCTCTATTCGCCTTCGTCAATTCGATCACGCCGGGTCCGAACAACACCATGCTCATGGCTTCGGGCGCCAATTTCGGCTTCCGCGCAACCCTGCCGCATCTCAGCGGCGTGGCGATTGGGTTCGGGGTGATGGTGCTGGCGGTGGGCCTGGGTCTCGGCGGGCTGTTCATCGCCTTCCCCAGGCTTCACGACGTCTTGGCTGTGGCCGGCGGGATCTACATGATCTGGCTGGCCTGGAAGATCGCGACATCCAAGGGCATGGGGGGCGGGCAGGCGGGTGGCCGGCCTCAGACCTTCTGGCAGGCCGCGGCCTTTCAATGGGTGAACCCCAAGGCTTGGGCCATGGCCGTGGGCGCCATCAGCACCTACGTCCCGGCCGATCACTACAGCCTCAATGTCCTGGTCGTGGCCGTGGTGTTCATGGCGGTGAACGCGCCGTCGGTGACGGTCTGGACCGCCTTTGGCGTTGGTCTGCGCCGTTTCCTCGATCGTCCCGCGGTTCTGAAGACCTTCAACATCACGATGGCTGTGCTGCTGCTGACCTCGCTGATTCCATTGGCGATGGAGCTTGTGGGCGCCTGACGCGCCTTGGTGGGCTGGCCGTTCGCCTAGAGCCTTTTAGGGTCAGATGGAATCATCTGACCCGTTCAAAAAGGCGCTAAATTCAAAAGTGTAGAGCGCGTCGGACGGGTTAACCGGCGTCCACTTAACCCTGACGCGCTCTAGCGGTCGGCCAGCCGAAGCCTCAGGGCGTCGGTCACCTCACGAACGACAGGCTCCCACGCGCCGGGCTCCGGCTGGCGGAACAGCTCCACCGACCTGTACCAGGGCATGGACGATCCTGACGCGGTGTAGCGCCACTCGGGGCTGTGCGGCAGCAGGGTCAGGCAATCGGTCCCGATCGCGCCGGCCAGGTGCACGACGGCGGTCTGAACCGACACCACCACATCGAGATTGGCGATCAGGCCGGCCAGATCCTCGAAGTCGTGGAGCTCAGAGGGATCGAAGGCGCGGATCGGATCGTCACGACTGGTGTTCAGCTCCGCAAGCTCGGCGGCGACGTCGCCGTACTGCAGGCTCACGAACGCGCAGTCGGGCAGGTCGAGCACCGGCGACAACTGCTCCAGCGACAGCGAACGTTGGCTCCGGCGGGTGCTGGGCACGCCCCCGCGCCACGAGAGACCGATGCGGAGCCCCCTCGGGCGCGGTCCCAGCCGCTCGGCCCAGGCCTCACACACTGCCTGACTCGCCCTTAGATAGGGGGTTCGGGGGAACTCCGCCTCGCTGCGGCGATAGAGTCGTCCCAGGCTGCCCATGGCCACTAGGGTGGAGTCCGGCGCGACGGCCAGGACAGGTGGGTTTCCCAGCCCTTGGAACGCCACCCCTTCGAAGGACGCGGAGAACAGTCGCGCGAGCCGGAGGTCGCAGACACAGGTGAGCTTGGCGGCCGCCGCGGCGACATCTGGAACCATGCTGGCGAACATCACCTGGTCGCCGAGCCCCTGTTCGCCGAGCAGCAGGATATTGGAGTTGGAGACCTGCTCGGCCGGCATGCGCCGGGCCACCCGAGTCATCAACGGCTGGTAGAAGCCCATGGACGAGGCGATGAAGGCGGAGACATTGAGGCGGGCCTCGTAGTCGTCCCAGCCGCCCGAGAAGTCGCGGAGCAACAGACGAACGGTGCTGCGCCGGAAGACAGCCAGCGCCTGATTTGGCTGGCGGGTGATCGCCTGATCGAAGCTGCGCAGCGCCGTCTCGTTTTGGTTCAAAGCGGCGTAGGTGAGCCCCAGCTTGGTAAGGGCTTCGTACGTCACGTCGTCGAAGGCTGCGGCGTCGCTGTAGCTCTGCAGGGCTTCCTGAAGGCGAGCCAGCCCGGTCAGGGCGTTGCCGCGGGTCAGCAGCGCCTGGCTATGGCCATGGTCGGCCGCAAGGGCGGCGTCCGCCAGGGCCAGGGCCTCGGCATGCCGCTCACTGGCGCCGAGCAGGACGCCGAGATTCCGGTGCGCCGGGGGGTGGTGCGGACGGTGATCCAGCGCGCGCCGAAAGCGCAGTTCGGCCGCGTCCCACTGGTTGAGCGCCATCTCCGCCGATCCGAGGGCGACCAAGCCTTCGACATGGTCGGGTGCGGCTACAAGCATATCGCGCAGGGTGGCGGCCGCAGCGGTGCTGTCACCGGCGCGCAGCTGCTGCAGGCCGAGTTCCAACTGCGCAGCAAGGTCGCGCGTCGGCGCGGTCGGTGGTTGGGTCATCGCCGTCACCTTGTCGATGAGGCGGGGCTCTGCAAGGAAATTTCCGGCTTCGTCACGGCGTTGAGCACGTGGTGCGGCTAGAGGGACTCGAACCCCCACGCCTCTCGGCGTCTGGACCTAAACCAGGTGCGTCTACCAATTCCGCCATAGCCGCAGAACTGAGGCGTCTATAGCTGGACGCAGGAAATGGGCAAGCAAATCGTCGCGCATCGCGTGAGCGCATTCCCTTTTGGGGAAAGGGTTTCCAGCGCCGGTGGCGCGAGTTGGCTAGGCCAGGCGTCTTGACCTGACAGACGCCGACGCAGAACTTTGCCGATAGGTGCGGGGAGGCGGCATTGTCCACGAGCTATTATGATGAGAACGCCGAGCTGTTCTTCGCCGACACGGCTTATGTCGACCTGTCGGACGGCCGTAGGCGCTTCGTCGAGGCCCTGCCGCCGGGCGGTCGGGTGCTGGACGCGGGTTGCGGCTCGGGCCGCGACGCGCTGGCCTTCCGGGATCTGGGATTCGACGTCACGGCCTTCGACGGCTCCGCCGCGATGGTGGCGAAGGCCTCGGCCCACACGGGCCTTCCGGTCCTTCATCTCGACTTCGCGGAGGTCGCATGGCGCGAGACCTTCGACGGGATATGGGCGAACGCGTCCCTGTTGCACGTTCCGCGCTGTGACTTGTGCGAGGTGATGCGTCGGCTGCGGCGCGCCCTTGTCCCCGGGGGTGTCTGGGAGTTGTCGTTCAAGCTCGGCAGCGGGGAGCGGCAGGCGCACGGCCGGCTGTTCACCGATCTGGACGAACCGGGCGCCCGGGCCCTGATCGCCGAGGTCGGCGGCCTGGAAACCCTCGCCATCACCCTCAGCTACGACGTGCGTCCGGGCCGCGAGAGCGAGGGTTGGACCAACCTGCTGGTTCGCCGGCTGGGGTGAGGGCCGCCAAGCCCCTCTTTGGACTTGGAGTGCGCGCCGTGAAATGACATAAGGTCGCCCGCTCGCCGCCAGCCCTGGCGGCGCTTACCTATTCAGCCGAGGCGGACCTGAAAGGCGCACGACGCGCGCCGTGTCCGGAAAATTCAAGAATGTCGATGCAGATCGTTGAGAAGTCTGGTGAAGGCCTGAGCAAGGTCTTTAGCGTCACCGTCCCGATGTCGGACCTGGTCGAGCGCCTGGACGCCAAGATCGCCGAGATCACACCTACCCTCAACATCAAGGGCTTCCGCCCCGGCAAGGTGCCCCAGGCCCACGTCCGCAAGCTCTATGGCAAGTCCATCATGAGCGAAGTGGTGGAGCAGACCCTCAACGAGACCACCCAGAAGGTGCTCGAGGAGAACAAGCTTCGCCCCGCCGGCGATCCCGACCTGACGCCGAACGGCGACATGGCCGAGGTCATCGATGGCAAGGCCGACCTGGCCTATGACATCGCCATCGAGGTGATGCCCGAGTTCGAGCCCACCGACCTGACCAAGATTTCGCTGAAGCGTCCCGTCTACGAGCCCACCGACGCCGAGGTGGACGAGGCCGTGGACGAGCTGGCCAAGCAGAACCGCACCTATGAGACCCGCACGGGCAAGTCCCTGAAGGCCAAGGACGGCGACATGGTCGTCATCGACTTCATCGGCCGCGCCGACGGTGTCGCCTTCGAAGGTGGCACGGGGGTCGACACCGAGCTGGTGCTGGGCTCGGGCAGCTTCATTCCGGGCTTCGAAGAGCAACTGGTCGGCGCCAAGCCGGACGACAAGGTCATGGTCAAGGTGACCTTCCCGGCCGAGTACCAGGCCCCGAACCTCGCCGGCAAGGACGCCGAGTTCGAGACCACGGTGAAGGAAGTGAAGGCTCCGGTGGAGTCCAAGGCCGATGACAGCCTGGCCGAGCGCCTGGGCGTCGAGAGCCTGGAAAAGCTGCGCGAGCTGCTGAAGACCAACCTGGAAAGCCAGTATTCCGGCGCCTCGCGCTTCAAGCTGAAGCGCGCCCTGTTGGACGTGCTGGACGAGAAGCACGACTTCCCCCTGCCGCCCAAGATGGTCGAGGCCGAATTCGCCCAGATCTGGGGTCAGGTTCAGTCCGACAAGGAGCGCGGCACGCTGCCGCCGGAAGACCTCGAAAAGACCGAGGACGTCCTGCAGACCGAATACCGCAAGATCGCCGAGCGCCGCGTGCGCCTGGGTCTGGTCCTGGCCGAGATCGGCCGCGTCAACAACGTGCAGATCACCGATCAGGAACTGGCCGAAGCCATGCGGGCCGAAGCCATGCGCTATGGCCCGCAGGCCCAGCAGATCTTCGACTTCTTCCGCCAGAACCCCGCCGCCCAGGCCCAGCTCCGGGCCCCGATCTTCGAGGACAAGGTCGTCGACCTGATCATCGAACAGGCCAAGGTGAAGGATCAGAAGGTCACCAAGGACGACCTGCTGAAAGAAGACGACATGCCGGAGGGCTACGGCGCCTGAGCCGAGCCCAAGGACGCGATTTAGGGCGCCCCGCGGGGCGCCCTTTTTCGTTGTGGAACCAATTTGGGTCCCTTCGCGTTGCGGTTGATCGACTAGGGCTGCGGCCTCGTCAGCATGCTTGCGGGTCTGGGCGATTCACCCTGGAACCGCTTCGGTAACAGGTGGGCGGGGGCGCCGAGTGTCATTCTTCGGTCAGACCAAGGGTAGAGCTGTCGCGTTAGGCGCAGTTGTCGCTTTGATGGTGGCGCTGCCGGCCTGGGCTGACGCCGCAGACGCGGGGGCGCTTACCGACCTTTCCCGTCTCTCGCTGGAAGAACTGGCCCATGTTGAGATCACTTCGGTCTCCAAGCGCCCGGAGGCCCTGAGCGGCGCGCCGGCCGCCATCTATGTGATCGCCGGCGATGACATCCAGCTCTCCGGCGCCGACAATCTGCCCGAGGCGCTGCGCTTGGCGCCCAATCTGCAGGTGGCGCGCCTGAACGCCTCCAGCTACGGGATTTCCGCGCGAGGCTTCAATCACTCGACGGCCACGGCCAACAAGCTGCAGGTTCTGGTCGATGGCCGCAGCGTCTACACCCCGCTCTATTCCGGCGTCTTCTGGGACGCTCAGGGGGTCATGCTCGACGACATTGAGCGCATTGAGGTGATCAGTGGCCCAGGTGGCACGTTGTGGGGCGCGAACGCTGTCAATGGCGTCATCAATGTCATCACCCGAAAGACCGCCGACACCCAGGGTGGCCTGGTCAACCTGACGGCGGGTTCCGACGACACCGTCGCCAACCTGCGCTACGGCGGTCGTTTCGGCGAAACCGGCGCTTTCCGCGTTTACGGCATGGCCGCCGACTATGGCGAGAGCCGCACGACGGCCGGTGGTGGTGGACGCGACTCCTGGGACCGGGCGCAGGCCGGGTTTAAATTCGACTGGGGCGGAACCGACGACCGGTTCACCCTGCAGGCGGACGTCTATGAAGGCTCCAGCAATCCGTTGGCCGGGGCGCGGGCCGAGGGCGTCATCGGCGGTGCGAACCTGTTGGGCCGTTGGGTTCATAACCCAGAGGGCGGCGGGGTCCTGGAAACGACCGTCTACTATGCCCGCGACGACCGAACGATCACCTCCGGCATCAAGGACAGCCTCGACGTCTATAATCTGGATCTGCAGTTCGCCCTGCCAACGCGGGGACGCCACACTATCGTGGTGGGCGGCGGCTACCGGCAGAACCAGGACAACTTCCGCGGCGGTTTCCGCACCTCGTTCCTCGATCCCGCCAGCCGGACCACCCGGCTTGGCAACCTCTTCGCCCAGGACGAGATCGCTCTGCGCGACGACCTGATCCTGACCCTGGGTCTGAAGCTGGAGCACAACAGCTATACGGGCCTGGAATACATGCCCAATGCGCGGCTGGCCTGGCGACCAAGCGATCACGCCCTGATCTGGGGGGCGGTGTCCCGTGGCGTCCGGACGCCTTCGCGGTTTGACCGTGACCTGATCAATCCGGGCCTTGTGGCGGGCGGGCGGGCCTTCGTGTCCGAGGAGCTTGTCGCTTACGAACTCGGCTATCGCGGCCAGCCCGCCCCCAATCTCTCCATCTCCGTCTCGGCCTATTTCAACGTCTACGACAACCTGCGGACCGCGGAGGCCAGCACGGCGGCGGTCTTCCCGCTGGTGATCAAGAACGGGATGCGCGGCGAGACCTATGGTGTGGAGGCCTGGGCCACATGGCAGGTGCGGGAGGGCTGGCGGCTGAGCGCCGGCGCCAGCGCTCTGCACAAGGACCTGTCGCTTGACCCCGCGAGCCGAGACATCTTCGGTGTCGACTTCGCCGGGAACGACCCGGACTATCAACTCTCGCTGCGCTCACACATGAACCTCTCGCCGACTGTGGGCCTCGATCTGGACCTGCGCAGCATCGACGGCCTGAAAAGCCCCGCCGTCCCGGCCTATACCGAGCTGGACGCGCGGTTGGCCTGGCGGGTGTCGGATCAGGTCGAGCTGGCGGTGGTGGGCGAGAACCTGCTCAACGACCAGCATCTGGAATTCGTCAACGGCTCCCTCGCGCGCCGTGAAATCCCGCGCAGCGTGCGCGCCAGCCTGCGCTGGGGCTTCTGAGGTGCGGTCGGCGCTAGGGTTGCTGAGCGCCGCCGTCCTTTCTCTCGCGACCGCGAGCACGGCCAGCGCCGCAGGCAGCCTCGAGGCGCCGGTCAAGGCGACCTATCTCTACAAGTTCGTCCCCTTCGTGGAGTGGCCGTCCACCGCCTTCGCCTCGTCCACCCAGCCGGTGGTGCTCTGCGTCCTGCGGGGCGACCCTTTCGGCGCGGTGCTGGATCAGGCCGTGCGTGGCCAGAAGATCGGCGTGCGCGCCATCGCGGTCCGCAGGCTGGCCAGGACGGAGAAGGCGACGGGGTGTCACGTGCTCTATCTGACCGCCCCTCACGCCCCCGCCGCCGTGGAGGCGTTGCATAGCGCCCGTGGTGCGCCGGTGCTCACCGTCACCGATGGGGCCTCGGGTTCGGGCGGCATTGTTCGCTTCGTGCTCCGCGACAATCGTGTCCGGTTCACCATCGATCCCGCCGCCGCCGCCGCCAACGGTCTGACCATCTCCTCCAAGCTGCTGACCCTGGCGCTCGACGTCCGAGGGGGGAGGTAGGGATGGCGCTGCTGGACAAGTTGCCGATCCGCTGGAGCCTGATCCCGCTCATCGCCGCCGGTGGCGCGATATTGCTGGTGCTCAGCGGCGTGGCGATCGGGGTCTATGACGAACAGAACTACCGCGCCCAGAAGATTCGCGAGGCCACGGCCCAGGGCGAAATCCTGGCGGCGACCGTCACCGCCGCGCTGGCCTTCGACGACCGGCCGGCCGCGCAGGAATATGTCGAAGCGCTACGGGTCAATCCGCAGGTGGTCTCGGCCGGGGTCTATAACGAGGCCGCGACCCTGGTCGCCGACTACGCCCGCGATCCCGGCGGCCATGCCGATCCGACCGTGACGCTTCACGCGCCGGCCTTCGTCGGGCGCTATCTGATCGTGGTGGCGCCGGTGGCGGAGGCCGGACAGCATCTTGGTCTGGTGGCCCTGCGCATCGACGCCGACCCCATCGCACGGCGGTTGTCGCGCTATGTCGGACTGGGACTGTTGCTGATCATGGCGCTGCTGGTGGTGGGGGTTCTGGCCGCCGCCCATGCCGTGCTCACCCGCACCAACAGCGATCTGGCTGACGCCAACCGCAATCTTCAGGATGAGATGCACGAGCGCGAGCGCGCCGAATCCGCTCTCCGGCAGAGCCAGCGGATGGAGGCCATGGGCCAGCTCACCGGCGGCGTCGCCCACGACTTCAACAACATCCTCATGATCGCCTCCAGCGGCCTGGACCTCATGGAGCGCACCGACAAGCCCGAGCGCCGCAAGTTGTTGATCAACGGGATGCGTCAGGCCGTGGATCGCGGCGCCAGCCTGACCCGCCAACTGCTGGCCTTCTCGCGGCGGACCTCCCTGCGGCCGGAGGTGATTGACCTGACGGCCCAACTCGAGGGCATGCGCCTGTTGCTCGACCGTTCGCTGGGCGAGGACATCTCAGTGGTGGTGGATCTGCCGGAGGGGCTGTGGCGCGTGCGGGTCGATCCATCGGAGTTTGAGCTGGCGATCCTCAACCTGGCTGTGAACGCCCGCGACGCGATGTCGGGTGGCGGCGCGATCACCATTGGCGGCGAAAACCGCCTGGCAGGCGTCGACGCCGCCATACCAGGCGACCACGTCTCCCTTCGGATCACCGACACCGGCACGGGCATGACCCCTGAAATCCTGTCGCGGGTGTTCGAGCCGTTCTTCACCACCAAGGCGGTGGGCAAGGGGACGGGGCTGGGCCTTAGCCAGGTTTACGGCTTCAGCCGCGCCTCGGGCGGCGACGTGCGCATCGAAAGCGAAGTGGGCCTGGGCTCCACGATCTTCCTGCTGCTCCCCCAGACCGATGAGCCGCTGCCGGCCCCCGCCCCGGAACTGTCGCCGGTGGCGCGCGCGCCAGGCGGGCAGGGCGACCTGCTGCTGGTGGAGGACGACGAGGGCGTCGCCAGCCTGGTCTGCGTCATGCTCGTGGAGCTCGGCTACAACGTCACCCGCGTCGACTGCGCGGCCGAGGCCATCACCGCCCTGGAGGCCAACCCGGCCTTCGACATCGTGTTTTCCGATCTGGTGATGCCCGGCGAGATGGACGGAATCGCCCTGGCGCGGGAGATTGGCCGCCGTTGGCCCAGCCTGCCGGTGCTGCTGACGACCGGCTTCAGCCCCGGCGTCGCCGCCGCGGCTCAGGAGGGGCTGACCCTGCTCACCAAGCCCTACGGGATCGGGGCCCTGGCCGCCGCCCTGGACGCCGCGAGACCCAACTGAGGCCTCCGGAAACCACTTTCGCCAACTCTTAAGAGCTATCGGGGCTATTGGTCACCTTGCGCAGGCCACACCGGCACGCGATATCCAACGGGTACACGGCTCGCGTTCGAGAGTCGTTCACATCGAGAAGGGCTGCCTCCCCATGTTTGATCCGCCGACGACCGCCCTTAACCTTGTCCCGATGGTGGTCGAGCAGACCAGCCGCGGCGAGCGTGCATTCG
Organism: Phenylobacterium sp.; assembly: GCF_037968635.1. GTDB lineage: Bacteria > Pseudomonadota > Alphaproteobacteria > Caulobacterales > Caulobacteraceae > Phenylobacterium. Next base: position 7,217 of record NZ_JBBKVV010000039.1, on the reverse strand, counting down.
ATATCTTTTCCCGCCTCCTGAAGGAGCGGGTGATTTTCCTGAACGGTCCCGTCGAGGACGGGATGTCGGCGCTGATCTGCGCCCAGCTGCTCTATCTTGAGGCCGAGAACCCCAAGAAAGAGATCCAGATGTACATCAACTCGCCGGGCGGCGTGGTGACCTCGGGTCTCGCGATCTACGACACCATGCAATACATCAAGAGCCCCGTGGTCACGCTCTGCATGGGCATGGCCGCGTCGATGGGTTCGTTCCTGTTGATGGCCGGCGAGGCGGGTTCGCGGATTTCCCTGCCCAACGCCCGCATCATGGTACACCAGCCGTCGGGCGGCTATTCCGGCAAGGCCTCGGACATCGAGCGTCACGCCGAGGACATCATCAAGACCAAGCGCCGCCTGAACGAAATCTACGCCAAGCACACGGGCCGGTCCTATGAAGAGGTCGAGGAAAAGCTCGACCGCGACACCTTCATGACCGCCGATGAGGCGAAGGACTGGGGTCTGATCGACCACGTCCAAGCCAACCGCGCCGAAGACTAAACCCTGTGACCCCGCACACCCTGGTGGTGGGCGGAACCGGGATGCTTTCCGGACTTTGCGAGGCGCTCGCCGACGATGGCGGGCGCCTTTCGATTTTGTCGCGCCACGCATCACGGACCTCGGTCGGCGACGGCTTCGACTGCGACTACTACGATCCGGCCTCTTTCTCGGCGGGCCTCGACGCCGCCGTTGCGCGATCGGGGCCGATCACCTTGGCCGTCGCCTGGTTTCACACCCTGAAGATCGAGGCGCCGCGCCTGCTGGCCATGCAGGTCGAGGGGCGGCTGTTCCAGGTTCTGGGCAGCGCGGTGGCCGACCCCTCGCACCCGTGGCGACTGGAGACCGCTCGGGAGCGGGCCGACGGTTCGCCCGTCTGCGAGCTGCGGCAGGTGGTGCTGGGCTTCAAGGTCGAGGCGGGAGGTTCCCGCTGGCTGACCAACCGCGAGATTTCGGACGGCGTGCTGGACGCGGTCCGGACAGATCGACCGCTCACGATCATCGGCCAGACCAAACCGTGGTCGGCTAAGCCCTGAGGCGGGCCTGCGCCGCTGCGATCAGGGATTCGCCGCTTGTCGTCACGTCGAACCGGTCGAAGTCTCTGTCGTCGGCGGCGCGGACGTCGCCAAACAGGCCCTTGGGGTCCTCGTGAAAATGCAGGAACGCGCGGGACTTGCGGTAGAAGACGCCCCGCTTCTTCTCGGTCAGGCCGGGCAGGGCGCGGACGCGGGCTAGCAGGGGTTCGAGCTGATCCAGCGCGATATCACCGGCGTGCTTCATGGCGCTGGGCCCTCAGGGACGTTCCTTGAAGACACGATAGCCCCGGTGATCGGCCAGCTTCAACATCTCGCGGTCGCCGCTGGTGTCGCCATAGGCGGCCTTCAGGGTGAAGTCCGGGCCGAACATCGCCCTCAGACGGCGCACCTTTTCCGGCCCGCGGCAATTTGCCCCCAGGAAGCCGCCGGTCACACGATCATCCGCGTCGAAGGCCAGTTCCGTGGCGATCAGGGCGTCGGCGCCCAGGCCTCGGGCGAAGGGGGCGACGATGAGGTCAGGAGAAGCGCTGACGATCACCAGCTTGGCGTGCCGCTGACGCCAGCGCCGCCAGGTCTGCAGGGCGTCGGGGCGCAGCAGGCTGGGAGCGGCGACCTCGGCGAAGGCGCGGGCCTGGGCCTCCAACTCGTCTCGGGTCATTCCCTTGAGGAATTCCCGCACGGCCGCCGCCTTGATGCGTCCACGATTGTGGTGGCCGAGATAGGAAATCGCCGCGGGAACCAGGCGGGTCATGCCGGCCATATAGCGGCCCTGGTCAACGCGCCACTTGAGGAACTCGGTGAAGCTGTCGCGGACGGTTATGGTGCCGTCGAAATCGAAGGCCACGACGCCAGCGTCTTCGATCTGGTCGTCGAGCATCTCGTTGGAAGGCGCACCACCGCCGCGCAGAGATTTTTTCGCCATGGCCAACCCCCTCGCGCCCTCGCGGGCACGTGTCTACCCAGAACAATCGGCAGGCGCAGCGCGGACCTTGGGGGGTGAGGCGTTTCGCGGCGCCGGGCGCCGAAGGCTTGTCCCGAACTGGCGCACACCCATCTAGGGATTCGGAGCTGCCCGCCATCGGGCGCCCCCACCGCCAATTGTCGCGATGTCCCCCAAAGGCTTGTGATCCTTGGTCGGATCGGGGACTGTCAAGGATTAGACAACCTGCGGCGCGTATCCTGCACTGATGGCGTCAGGAAACGCCTCCGGGGACTGACGTCCTGGCCCGCCGGCCTAGCGTCGAAAGAGTGAGAAACGACCATGACCAAGGCCGCCAGCGGAGACTCCAAGAGCACGCTTTACTGCTCATTCTGCGGCAAGAGTCAGCATGAGGTTCGCAAGTTGATTGCGGGCCCCACCGTGTTCATCTGTGATGAGTGCGTAGAGCTGTGCATGGATATCATTCGGGAGGAGCACAAGATCTCCTTCGTGAAGTCCAAGGACGGCGTGCCGACCCCCAAGGAAATCCGCGAAGTCCTCGACGATTACGTGATTGGCCAAGATCACGCCAAGAAGGTGCTCGCGGTTGCTGTCCACAATCACTACAAGCGCCTCAACCACGCATCGAAGAATAACGACGTCGAACTGGGCAAGGCCAACATCCTGCTCATCGGTCCGACCGGCACCGGCAAGACCCTGCTGGCGCAAACGCTCGCCCGAATCATCGACGTGCCCTTCACTGTCGCCGACGCCACGACGCTCACCGAAGCGGGCTATGTCGGCGAGGATGTCGAAAATATCATCCTGAAGCTGCTCCAGGCCGCCGACTACAATGTCGAGCGGGCGCAGCGTGGCATCGTCTATATCGACGAGGTCGATAAGATCAGCCGCAAGTCGGACAACCCGTCCATCACCCGCGACGTGTCGGGCGAGGGCGTGCAGCAGGCTCTGCTGAAGATCATGGAAGGCACCGTCGCCTCCGTGCCGCCGCAGGGCGGGCGCAAGCATCCGCAGCAGGAGTTCCTGCAGGTCGACACCACCAACATCCTGTTCATCTGCGGCGGCGCCTTCGCCGGGCTTGAAAAGATCATCTCGGCGCGCGGTCAGGGCACCTCGATCGGCTTCGGCGCCAAGGTTTCGGACCCCGACGACCGCCGCACCGGCCAGATCTTCCGCCAGGTGGAGCCGGACGACCTGCTGCGCTTCGGCCTGATCCCGGAATTCGTCGGCCGTCTGCCGGTCATTGCGACCCTGGACGACCTGGACGAGCCGGCCCTGGTGAAAATCCTCACCGAGCCGAAGAACGCCTTCGTGAAGCAATACCAGCGTCTGTTCGACATGGAGAATGTCGGCCTGACCTTCACCGACGACGCCCTCAACGCGGTGGCCCGCAAGGCCATCATCCGCAAGACCGGCGCGCGCGGCCTGCGGTCCATCCTGGAAGGCATCCTGCTTGAGACCATGTACGAGCTGCCGACCTATGACGGCGTCGAGGAAGTGGTGGTGAACGCCGAGGTCGTCGAAGGCCGGGCCCAGCCCCTGGTCATCTATGCCGAGCGCCGCGACAAGGGCGGCGCGGCCTAAACGCCGCCTTCCACCTGCGAATTTCAACGACCGCGGCGTCCTCGCCGCGGTCGTTTTCGTTTCAGGCCACCGCCGGGGGTCTTTCGGCCGTGGGGGGAGACGGGGCCGTGAGCGTTGAGCCGGCTTGGAAAGGCTCTTGCGCCTGTTGCGGCGGCGCACCATTTCCTGTGTCTCGGGCGTCACGAAATTCAGACGCATTGTCGCGGACGATCTGGCTCAGCTTGTAGAGGGGGCCAAAGCGTCCACATAAATGGCCGACAATTCGCCCAAGCTGGGCGGACGGGCCGACCGACTCAGACACATCGTCTGGGGGAAACCGGTCGGAATATGGGACGGGCCCTGCTTTGGAAGGGGGCCCACCAGGAGTAGATGCATATGTCTGAGATCAAGACTCTGCCCATTCTTCCGTTGCGGGACATCGTGGTCTTCCCGCACCAGCCGGTGCCGCTGTTCGTGGGCCGGGAGAAATCCGTCCGCGCGCTGGAGGAGGCCATGAAGGCCCCCGGCAAGCAGATCCTGCTGGCCACCCAGAAGGACAAGGACGACGACGATCCGTCTCCCGACGCGATCTATGACGTCGGCGTGGTGGCCTCGGTGCTGCAACTGCTGAAGCTCCCCGACGGCACCGTGAAGGTGCTGGTGGAGGGCAAGGCCCGCGCCGGTATCTCCAAGTTCACCGATCAGGCCGAGTTCTACGAAGCCGATGTCGCCTTCATCTCCGAGGATGGCGCGGCCTCGACCGAAGCCGAGGCGCTGTCGCGCGCGGTCGTCGAGCAGTTCGAGAACTATGTGAAGCTCAACAAAAAGGTGCCGCCGGAGGCCCTGGCCTCCATGCCCCAGGTCGACTCGCCCGGCGAGCTGGCCGACCGCATCGCCAGCCACCTGTCTGTGAAGATCGCCGAGAAGCAGAACCTGCTGGAAATCTTCAATGTCGTGAAGCGCCTGGAGAAGGTCTACGCCCTGATGGAGGGCGAGATCAGCGTCATGCAGACGGAAAAGAAGATCCGTAACCGCGTGAAGCGCCAGATGGAGAAGACCCAGCGCGAGTACTATCTGAACGAGCAGATGAAGGCGATCCAGCGCGAGCTGGGCGAGCAGGACGACAGCCGCGACGAGCTGATCGAACTCGAGAAGCGCATCAAGAAGACCAAGCTCTCCAAGGAGGCCCGCACCAAGGCCGACAGTGAGCTGAAGAAGCTGCGCAACATGAGCCCCATGTCGGCGGAATCCACCGTCGTGCGGAACTATCTCGACTGGCTGCTGTCCATTCCGTGGGGCAAGGCCAAGACCAAGCCGATCGACCTGGTGAAGGCAGAGGCGGTTCTCGAGCACGACCACTACGGCCTCGAGAAGGTCAAGGAACGCATCCTGGAATACCTGGCTGTCCAGGCGCGGACCGGCTCCCTGAAGGGTCCGATCCTCTGCCTGGTGGGGCCGCCCGGCGTGGGCAAGACCTCGCTCGGCAAGTCCATCGCAGAGGCGACGGGCCGCGAATTCGTGCGCGTGTCCCTGGGCGGGGTGCGCGACGAGGCTGAGATCCGCGGTCACCGCCGCACCTATATCGGCTCGATGCCCGGCAAGGTCATCCAGTCGATGAAGAAGGCCAAGTCGACCAACGCCTTCTTCCTGTTGGACGAGATCGACAAGATGGGTTCCGACTACCGCGGCGACCCGTCCTCGGCCCTGCTGGAAGTGCTGGACCCGGCGCAGAACTCCACCTTCGCCGACCACTACCTCGAGGTGGACTATGACCTGTCGCCGGTGATGTTCGTCACCACGGCCAACAGCCTGAACATGCCTCAGCCGCTGCTGGACCGCATGGAGATCATCCGCATCCCCGGCTACACCGAGGAGGAGAAGCTGGAGATCGCCAAGCGCCACCTGCTGCCCAAGCTGACCAAGGACCACGGCCTGACGCCGGTGGAGTTCGTCGTCCCCGACGACACCATCCGCGACCTGATCCGCTACTACACCCGCGAGGCCGGTGTGCGGTCGCTGGAGCGGGAGCTGGGCAACCTGGCGCGGAAGACCGTCCGGGACCTGGGCCGCGAGAAGCTGCTGGCCATCACCGTCGATGACGAGCGGCTGGCCAAGTACGCCGGGGTCAAGAAGTACCGCTATGGCGAGACCGACGCGGAAGACCAGGTGGGGATCATCACCGGCCTGGCCTACACCGACTTCGGCGGCGACATCCTGACCATCGAGGCGGTCAAGATGCCCGGTAAGGGCCGCATGTCCATCACGGGCAACCTGAAGGACGTGATGAAGGAATCCATCTCGGCGGCGCACTCCTATGTTCGCAGTCGGGCGGTGCACTTCGGGATCGAGCCGCCGGTCTTTGACAAGACCGACGTGCACATCCACGTTCCCGATGGCGCAACCCCCAAGGATGGTCCCTCCGCCGGCGCGGCCATGGCCACGGCCATCGTCTCGGTGCTGACCGGAATTCCGATCCGCAAGGACATCGCCATGACCGGCGAAGTCACGCTGCGGGGCCGGGTCACGGCCATCGGCGGCCTCAAGGAAAAGCTGCTCGCGGCCCTGCGTTCGGGGGTCAAGACCGTGCTGATCCCCGAGGAGAACATGAAGGACCTGGCCGACGTCCCCGATAGCGTGAAGAACGGGCTGGAGATCATTCCGGTGTCCAACATCGACGAAGTGTTGGCGCAGGCCCTGACGCAGCCGCTGACCCCGATCGAATGGACGGAGCCTGTGACCCCCACGATCCCAGCCGCGACCGATGACAGCGATCCAGAGGCCATTTTGACGCACTGAATACCGGATTAACTGCAAATAATTGGGCGGCGCGGGGTATTCCCGCGCCGCCTTCGTTTGACGCCTGCCGCGAGACCGCCATAATCGCGTCACGCGAAGCAGCCTCGCGAACACTGCGGGGGGTCCGCGGACCTATAACGGGCTGGGAGAAACACCAAATGACCAAGGCCGAACTCGTCACGGCGATCGCCGAAAAGGCGGGCCTCAACAAGGCGCAGGCGAAAGACGCGCTGGAAGCCTTTATCGATTCCGTCACCGCCTCTCTGAAGAGCGGTGAAGAAGTCCGGCTCGTGGGTTTCGGCAGCTTCGTGCCGGTCAACCGTGCGGCGGGCACCGCGCGGAATCCGCGCACCGGTGAAACCGTGCAGCGCCCCGCGTCCAAGACCGCGCGCTTCCGGGTTGGCGAAGGCCTGAAGAGCTCGCTGAACTAAGCGGCTCAGGATCTACAGATGTTTCGAAGGGGCGGTCGCCGGGGAGGCGGCCGCCCTTTTCATATGAGGGTTTCTGTGCGCCGGGGAGGGCGCTAAGAACCGGCCTCGACGGGCGGCTAGCTCAGCTGGTCAGAGCACCTGGTTTACACCCAGGGGGTCGGGGGTTCGAGCCCCTCGCCGCCCACCATCCTGCTTCGCGCCCCCGCGCTTCGCAGGACAAGTCCCGCCTCAGGAGCCAAGGTGAGCCTATGCTCTACCGTCCTCTCGGCAAGACCGGCCTGACCGTTTCGGAGATCGGGTTCGGCTGCGCCAGCTGGTGGGGCCAGAAGGCCTTCGACGAGGGGCAGGCGGTCGCCCTCGTCCACGCGGCGCTCGACCGGGGCGTAACCTTTCTCGACACCGGGGCGAGCTACTCCAG
>NZ_JBBKVV010000038.1:0-11279 GCF_037968635.1 Phenylobacterium sp. | reverse complement strand
ATTGAACCGGCGCCACGGATCTTTCGCCCCGGTCGAGGCGCCGACCAGCGCGCCGCCGCCGACCATCGAGGCCTCGACCGGGGCGAAAGATCCGTGGCGCCGGTTCAATCGCGGGTCCTACGCCTTCAACGGCGTTCTGGACCGCGCCCTGGTTGGTCCGGTGGCGCGGGCCTATCTGAAGGTGACACCGGCGCCGCTGCGCCGCCGCCTCGGCAAGGTCATCAACAACCTGCGAGAGCCCTCGACGGTGGTGAATGAGGTGCTGCAGGGCCATCCGGTGCGCGCGCTCCGGGCCAGCGCCCGCTTCGTGACCAATTCCACCGTTGGCCTGCTGGGCGCGTTCGATGTGGCCGACACGATGGGGCTGGAGCGCCGCAGCGCCGACTTCGGCCAGACCCTGGGTCGCTATGGCGTGGGGGCGGGCCCCTATCTCTACCTGCCGCTGGTTGGGCCGACGAATGTCCGCGACGGCCTGGGGCGTATCGTGGACGCCCTGACCGATCCGGTCTCCCTGGCGGCGGGCGGCGTGGGGAGCGACTTCGCGGTCGGTCGACTAGGGGTGACCGCCTTGGACGAACGGGCAGGGGCCGAGGCCACGCTGGCGGCGATCGGCCAGCAGGCCACCGATCCCTATGCGACGATCCGTTCGGCCTATGAGCAGAGCCGGGAGGCTCAGGTGCGGCAGGCGACGGGGGAGGCCGAGGTGCTGCCGGACTTCGAGGCGGCCCCGGACGCCGCGCCGATGGTCTCCGCGCGCCCTGCCGGCGCCGTGCGGCTGGCGGCCCATCAATGGCCAGAACCGATATACTAGGGTCCAGGCCCTGATTGATGAGAGATTGGAAGCAGACGATGCCCGCCGTTCACGACCGCCGACACTTTCTGCTGCTGGGCTATGGCGCCGCGCTGGCCGGCTCCTCCGCCCTCGCCCAGACCCAGGCCCGGCGCAACACCCGCAGTCCCGAGGCTGAGGCTTTTGTGGCGATTCAGGCTCAGGCGGTGCTGACGGTGCTGGGCGACAGCCGTCTGAGCGTGGCCCAGAAGGCGGCGGCGTTCCGGCGGTTGCTGGACCAGATCGCCGATGTGCCTCGGATCAGCAACTTCGTGCTGGGCAAGTACGCTCGAACCATCACGCCGGCCCAGAGAGCGCAGTTCAACACGGCGTTCCGCGCCTATGCTGAGAACGTCTACGAGAGCCGGATCTCGGACTTCCGCGGGGAGACCCTGAAGGTCACCGGATCGGTGGCGCGCACCCCCGGCGACGTGGTGGTGGACACCCAGGTGGTCGGCCGTGGCCGGTCTCCGATCCCGGTCTCCTGGCGGGTCCTGGGCGGCGGCGGCAGCTGGAAGGTCGTCGACGTGCGGATCAGCGGTGTCTGGCTGGCCATCACCCAGCAGCAGGATTTCGTCTCCACCATCGACAATGCCGGCGGCGATATCGGCGTCCTGATCGCGCAACTTCGACGCAACCCCAAGCCCTGAGGACCGTCGAAACGTGCGTGGACAATGGGCTGAGACCATCATGGGCTTCCTGGTGCTGGCGGTGGCCGGCGCCTTCCTGATCTACGCCCTGACGGTGGGCGGGGGCGGGGTGGCGCCCGGGGCCTACGAGGTCACCGCCCGGTTTGGAGAGGTGGGGTCACTTGAGCCCGGCGCCGCGGTCACCGTGGCCGGAGTCAAGGTCGGCACGGTTTCGAAGGTCAGCCTGGAGCCGGACACCTATCTGGCCAGGGTGGCCATGGCGCTGGAGCCGGGAATTCGGTTGCCCGCCGACTCCACCGCCAAGATCACCAGCGACAGCCTGCTGGGGGGCGTCCACGTGGCCATTGGCGCCGGCGGAGCGCCTGAGGACCTGAAGGCGGGTGGCGAGATCGAGAACACCCAGGGGGCGGTGGACCTGCTGGGCCTGATCGGCCAGGTGGTCCGGCCCCAGCCCGAGCCGCCGGCGGCGGAGAGCCAATGAGATGGCCGCCGCGCTGGCCCTGAAACCTGTCCAGGCCGTCGGCCGCCTGACGCTGTCGTCCCTGCGGCAGGTGGGGGCGTTGACCTTGTTTGGCCTGCGCAGCCTGCTGGCCCTGGTGATCGGGCCCTGGTTTCCGGGTCAGGTTCTGCGGCAACTGGCGGCGATCGGCTTCTATTCCCTGCCGGTCATCGGCCTGACGGCGGTGTTCACCGGGGCGGCCCTGGCCCTGAACATCTACACCGGTGGCGGGCGCTTCAACGCCGAGCAGATCATGCCCCAGATCGTGGCGCTGGGGATCACCCGGGAACTGGGCCCGGTGCTGGCGGCCCTGATGCTGGCCGGCCGGGTTTCGGCCACCATCGCCGCGGAGATCGGCGCCATGCGCGCCACCGAACAGATCGACGCCCTGCGGACCCTCTCCACCGACCCCTATGGCTATCTGGTGACGCCGCGGCTGGTGGCCGCCGTCATTGCTCTGCCCCTGTTGACCCTGGTGGCCGACATCATCGGCATCGCTGGCGGCTGGGGGGTGGCGGTCGGCTTCCTGGACTTCAATCCCACCGTCTACATCCGCAACACCGTGGACTTCGTGGAGCCCTGGGACGTGGGATCTGGCCTGATCAAGGCGATGGTGTTCGGCTTCATCGTCGCCCTGATGGGGTGCTATCACGGCTATCGAGCCACCGGCGGCGCGCGAGGCGTCGGGCGGGCCACCACCCAGGCTGTCGTGACCGCCGCGATTGCGATCTTCGCCAGCGACTATGTTCTCACCACCCTGTTCACCGCCCGATGACCCGACCCAAGCTCGAATGGCGCGGGGTCGGCAAGCGGTTCGGCGACGCCGCTGTCTTGGACGGCTTGAACCTCAGTGTGCCGACCGGCGCGTCGATGGTGATCATCGGCGGGTCAGGCCAGGGCAAGTCGGTGATGATCAAGCTGGCCCTGGGCCTGGTGTCGCCCGACAGCGGCAAGGTGCTGCTGGACGGCAAGGTCCTGCCTGGCCTCATCGGGGGGCGGCGGAGGCGGCTGCTGGCCCGGTCGGGAGTGTTGTTTCAGAGCGCGGCCCTGTTCGACAGCCTGACCGTCTGGGAGAACGTCGCCTTCCGTCTGATCCATGCCGACCGGGTTCCGCGCCGGGCGGCCCGGGCACGCGCCCTGGCCGCCCTGGCGCGCGTCCGTCTGGAGCCAGAGGCCGCGGACCTGTTCCCTTCGGACCTGTCGGGGGGGATGCAGAAGCGGGTGGGACTGGCCCGGGCCATCGCCGCCGACCCCGAGTTGCTGTTCTTTGACGAGCCCACCACGGGCCTGGACCCCATCACCGCGGCTGTGATCAACGAGTTGATCGTCGATCAGGTCACGCGCCTGGGGGGCACGGCGGTGTCCATCACCCACGACCTGGCCTCAGCCCGGCGCATCGGCGACCAGATCGCCATGCTGCACGAGGGCGCCATCGTCTGGCAGGGGACCCCCGCGGAGCTGGACACCACCCCCCACCCCGAGGTTCGGCGGTTCGTGGACGTCAGATAGGCGGGCTACTCCGCGGCCTTGGCCATGGCCTCTTGCCCGAACACCCGGGCGAAGATCACGTCGACATTCTTGAAGTGGTAGCCGAGGTCGAAGAGGTCGCGGATCTCGGCTTCCGAGAGCGTGACGGTCTCGTCGGCCAGGAGCAGGTCGATGAACAGGCCCTCGCCGCGCCAGACCTTCATCGCCGCGCCCTGAACCGAGGCATAGGCGGTCTCGCGGGCGACGCCCTTCTGGGTCAGGGCCAGCATGACCCGCTGAGAGTGAACCAGGCCGCCGAGACGGTCCATGTTCTTCAGCATGTTCTCCGGATAGATCACCAGCCGCTCGACCACGCCGGCCAGACGGCGCAGGGCGAAGTCCAGGTGGACCGTGGCGTCCGGGGCGATGCCGCGCTCAACCGACGAGTGGCTGATGTCGCGCTCGTGCCAGAGGGTGACGTTCTCCATGGCCGGCACGACGGCCGAGCGGATCAGGCGGGCCAGGCCGGTGAGGTTCTCGGTGAGGATCGGGTTGCGCTTGTGCGGCATGGCGCTGGATCCCTTCTGGCCGACCTCGAAGGGCTCCTCGGCCTCCAGCACCTCGGTGCGCTGCAGGTGGCGGATCTCGGTGGCCAGGCGCTCGATGGAGGAGGCGACGACGCCCAGGGCCGCGAAATAGGCCGCGTGGCGGTCGCGCGGGATCACCTGGGTGGAGACCGGTTCGACGGCCAGGCCCAGCTGCTCGGCGACGTAGGCCTCAACCTCGGGCGCGACATTGGCGAAGGTGCCGACGGCGCCGGAGATGGCGCAGGTGGCGATCTCGAACTTGGCCATCGCCAGGCGCTCCTTGGCGCGCTGGAACTCGGCATAGTGGCCGGCGAGCTTCAGACCGAAGGTGGTGGGCTCGGCGTGGATGGCGTGGCTGCGGCCGACGGTGGGTGTCAGGCGGTGCTCGAAGGCGCGGCGCTTCAGGGCTGTCAGCACCATGTCGACGTCTTCGATCAGCAGGTCGGTGGCGCGGCTGAGTTGGACGGCGAGCGCCGTGTCGTTGACGTCGGATGAGGTCATGCCCTGGTGCAGGAAGCGGGCGTCGGGGCCGACGATCTCGGTGACGTGGGTCAGGAAGGCGATGACGTCGTGCTTCACCTCGCGCTCGATCTCGTCGATGCGATCGGCGTCCCAGACGGCGTCGCGGCCCTTTTCCCAGATGGTCTGGGCGGCCAGCTTGGGGATGACCCCCAGCTGCGCCATCTTGTCGGCGGCGTGGGCCTCGATCTCGAACATGATCTTGAAGCGGGTCTGGGGCGACCAGATGTCGGCGGCTTCCTTGCGAGCGTAGCGGGGGATCATGTCGAGGGCTCCTTAGGCGGGCTGGATAGCGCCACCGGCCGGCTTTTGCCACCCCGCGCCGAGCGTTTCCTCCCCGGCCGCGACGCGAACGGGGAGGAAGGGTCGGGCCAGATCTACTCGGTTTCGCCCCGGTCGGTGCGGGCCTTGGCCAGCGCCTTGGTGAGGCCGATGGAGCCCAGCAGGTAGTGGAACGCGGCCCACAGATAGAAGCAGATGGAGACGATGACGCCCGAGCGCGTCGCCTCCACCAGGCTCACCTTGCACTGGCCGATCAAGGCGAGGCTCGCCCCGTCCGGCGCCTTGCCGCCCGGGCAGGCCTGGGCGAAGCTGACCGCGCCGCCGTCGCCGCCCAGCAGGCCGCCCAGCGCCGCAAGCGTGCCCGCACCGCCGTCGTGGTTGAAGTTGAACTGGGCGAACTGGTCGATGATCCAACCGGTGAAGGGCGGCCCGCCGCCCAGCGCGATCAGGTTCAGGAAGAAGAACAGCAGGGCTGTGGCCGTGGCCCGGCGGCGCGTGGGCACCATGTTCTGCACCACCCCGAAGGTCGGGCCCAGATAGGTGTAGTGGAAGATCCCCGGGATCAGCAGGATCAGGGCTGCGGTCTGCCACGAGGGTTGCAGATAGGCGGCGATATAGATCGGCGTGGCGATGGCCAGGCCGATGGCCGGTGTCAGCGAGTACCAACGCGGCGAGCGCCGGCTGAGGCGGTCGGTGATGAACCCGCCGAGCAGGGTGCCGATGCCGGCGGAGAAGCCGCCGACGAGACCGGTGATCAGGCCGACCTGGGCGTAGTCCAGGCCAAAGGCCCGGGTGAAATAGGGCGGTACGAACTGGCCCGAGCCATAGGAGCCGAAGGACGCGATGGTGACGCCCAGCACCATGTGCAGGACGGGCCACTTCCCAAACAGGGTGCCGGCGACCGCGCCCAGCTCCTTGAACTCGCCGGCCAGGGAGAACTTCGGAGCCGCCTCGACGACGACCTCGCCGGAGGCGGACTGATCGGGTTCGGAGTGCCCCCGCGGGGGTTCCTTGACCACCAGCTTCATGACGATGGCGATGAGGATTCCGGGGGCGCCCACCAACAGGAAGGCGATCCGCCACGAGAAGTTCTGGGCCAGCCAGCCGCCCGCGACGGCGCCCAGCATGGTGCCCAGCGGGATACCGAAGGAGTAGATCGAGAGCGCGCTCGCCCGACGCTTGGGCTCGTAATAGTCGCTGATCAACGAGTGGGCGGGTGGGGAGAGGCCGGCCTCGCCGAACCCGACCCCGAACCGGTAGGCGGCCAGTTGTGCGAAGCTGGTGGCGGTGCCGCAAAGGGCGGTGAACCCTGACCAGATCAGGATGGCGGCTGAGATGATGGAGACGCGGTTGAAACGCTCGGCCAGGCGGGCGATCGGAATGCCCAGCAGGGTGTAGAGCAGGGCGAAATAGAGTCCTCCCAGCAGGCCAAGCTGGGTGTCGGTGATCTTCAGGTCATCCTTGATGGCCTGGCCGATGGTGGCGATGATCGTCCGGTCGATGAAGTTCAGCGTGTAGGCGGTGACCAACAGGCCCAGCACCACGCCCTTATAACTGTCCGAATAGACCGGCTTACCGCCGGCCTCTGCTGCCGCAGCCATACGCACGTTCCCCCCATGCACTTTCTTGGGCGGACTTTAGGCAGAGCCGGAGGTCGAGGGGAAGGGGGCGAGCCGCCACCGCAGGCCTGGTGTCGTCCACCCGACCTAAGTCGGGTAGGCGGCAGACGAAGGTCAAGGTTCGGTGGTCTGGTGGCGCTTCCAGAGGAATCCCGGTCCGTGCCCGCCTATACCTTTTTCCCCTATCTCACCGGCGGTTCGAGTTTGACCTTCGAGGCTATCGAGCTGTCGGACGACGACGCGGCGAAGAAGAAGGGCCTGCAGATCCTCGCCGAGCATGGCAGCGCCACTGAGGTGGAGATATGGCGGGACGACCGCCTGATCCATCGGCAGCCGCGGACATGCGGCGACGCCGCCGCCTGAGGGCGGTTCAGGCCGGGGACTTCAACAGCCGGTCGAAGCGCACCTTGCTTAGCGCGTAGCACTCACAGGCTTCGCGCTCGAGCCCCGCTCGGTCGAGGATGGTGATGGCCCCGCGCCGATAGTCGATGAGGCCCGCCCGCTTGAAGGCGCTGGCCACCAGGGTGACGGTGGTGCGCTGCACTCCCAGCATGATGGCGAGATATTCCTGGGTCAGCGGCACGATGGGGCCCGACACCCGGTCCTGGGTCATCAGCAGCCAGCGGGCCAGGCGCTGGCCGGCCTCGTGCAGGGCGTTACAGGCTACCGACTGCTGGGCCTGGCTGACATTGGCCTCGATGTGCCGCAGCAACAGGTGCAGCAGGGGCCCGCTCTTGAAGGCCTGTTCCCGCAGCTTGGCTGCCGGCAGGCGGATGGCGCCTCCGGCGACCTGGGTGAAGACCCGGCTGGAGCTGGGCTCGCCGCTGAGGGCCGAGGGCAGGCCAGTGACGCTTTCGAATCCGATGGTGGCGCTCTCGACGCTGCGCCCGTCGCGGGTCGGGGTGACGACCGAGGCCACGGCGCTGGAGGGGAAGAAGATGACCTCCACCGTCTGCTCGGGTTCATGTAGCGATTCCCCCGCCGACAGTGCGGCCTCAGTCAGAAACGGGCCAAGAGCAGCCATGTCGGCGGGCTCGAGAGCCGACAGGAGGTAATTTCTAAAATTCACTGGGGTTCCGACCGAATGGTCAAATACTGAATGCGTATCGCGTCGACCATGTCACAGATATCGCCGGTGAGAGACAGATAGCTGTGCGTCACATTAGCCGGTAAATATTTTATCAATCGAACGTCAGCGGCGTAGGTACACTTCGAGTATTATAGAAGACAAAATGTGTCCGGTCGAAAACTTACAATGATCGATTCCCGACGTTAAGCCTGGTGCGGCGTCTTGCGCCGTTCGCGCAGATGAAGAGGCCGGGAGCGATCGATGGATGAAGGAACGTCGCTCGCTGGCGGCGCCGCGCCGCCGCCACGGAAGACGCAAAGGCAAACGGCCCCAGACGATGCTGGGGCTGCGCAATCTCATCAATGTCGTGAAGTAAAGATCGCCGCGCGCCGGCGAACGGCGCGCGGCGTCGTGATCAGTTGGCCTTCGCGGGCTTCATCTCGGCCATCAGTTCTTCCTTGCGCGCCTTCATGCGTTCGCCCATGGCCTCGAGGTCCTCGTCGCCTTTCTTGGCCTGCGAGAACATCCCTCCGGGTTGTTCCTCTTCCTTGACGTGGTGGGAGATGTACTCGCCCAGCACCTTGACCTTGGCGTCATAGAACTGCTCGCCGGGCTTCATGGCCTCGATCTCGGCGATCAGCTTCTTGGCCCCGTCGTGCTCGACATAGGCCTCGTCCATCAGGTCGTCCTCAACGTCGCCACGCTCCTCGGGATAGAAGATTTCCTCTTCGATCTGGGTGTGGACCTTCAGGGCGAGCGCGATCTTGTTGAACAGGGCGAGCTTCTCGGCGTCCTTCTCCAGCTGCTCGTACTCGTCGAACATCGCGGCCACCTCGCGGTGGTCCTTCTTGAGCAGGCTGATGGCCAGCGGGTCACGGCGGTTGGTCCGCCGCGTGCGGCGCGGCGCGGTCTTCTTGGCAGAGGTTTTCTTGCTTGTGTCGGCTTTCGCGGTGGTCGCCATGTCGTCCCTCTCATTCCTGAACCTGCGGGCGATGCGCCCAGAGTCCGGAAACACTGATTTCGGGAGCCAGTTCCGACGGATATCCGACAGAGATGTACGATTTCAGCCTTGGCGGCGTGGTGGCGAAACCCGGGCTAATCCGCCGCCCGCACAGGGAGTTCAGCCATCGGCGCGTCGTCGGCGAAATAGCGCCAGGTCCCGATCAGCGCCTGGGTGCGGTCGTGGATCAGGACGCGCGCGTCATGGCCGGTGGCCGCCAAGCGTTCGGCCAGGGCCTTGGCCTTTTCCTCGGCCTTGGCGCCGGAAAGGAACATCAAGGGTGTGTCGTCAAAGGGAGACAGCACGCGCCAGCCGCCCTCCACCGGAACGACCGAGATGTGATGATCGGTGTCAGGTGTCATTGGGGTTTCCTCTCACGCGCACTCTACGCCTAATGGTGACTCCGTCTGTGCGGCGCCACACCTATTCACGCAGCTTTGAGCAGCCACGGGCAAGGCGAGCTAAAACGCCCGGAGGTCTTAGGCGTTGCGCGCCATCAAGCCACCGTCGACCGGGATGGTGACGCCGGTGAGGTAGCTGGCGGCGGGCAGGCACAGGCTCAGAGTCATGTGGGCCACCTCTTCGGGCGCGCCATAGCGTCCCAGCGCCGTGCGCCGTTTGGCATAGGTCTGGCGCGCCTCGTCGGGGATGGCGTCGGTCATGCCCGTCAGGATCGGGCCCGGGCAGATGCAGTTGACCGTGATCCCCTCGCGGCCCAGCTCGACGGCCAGGGCGCGGGTCAGGCCGGTGACGCCGGCCTTGGCCGCCGCATAGGCGCTGTCGCGGGCTGTCGCGCCGAGCGCCTCGGTCGAGGCGATGTTGACGATGCGGGGGGCGGCGGACTTGCGCAGGTGGGGGAGGGCCGCGCGGATCACCCGGTGGTGCGAGGTCAGCAGGACGGCGATGGACCAGTCCCAGACGGCCTCGTAGGCATCGTCGTCGATGGCGGCGAAGCCCGAGATTCCGGCATTGTTGACTACGCAGTCCAGGCCGCCAAACCGGGCGGCGATCTCCCCCACCACAGCGAGGATCTGGGCGGGGTCGGAGACGTCCAGCGGCCAAGCCTGGGCCGACTGGCCCTGCGTCGTGATGGCCTCGGCGACGGCCTGCGCCGCCGCGCCATCGCGGTCGGTGACGGCGACGTGGGCGCCTTCGGCGGCGAACAGCTGGGCGGTGGCCGCCCCCATGCCGCCGCCCGCCCCGGTGATAAGGACGACGGAACCCTGGACTGAGCGGCTGAGCGACATCTGGAAATCCTTCAGGAGAGCGACAGGCCGCCGTCGACGATCAAGGTCTGGCCGTTGACGTAGGAGGCCAGGGGCGACGCCAGGAACAGCGCCGCCCCGGCCATGTCGTCTGGGGTGCCCATGCGGCCGGCGGGGATGGCGCGCAGGGCGCCGGTCAGGCGGTCAGGGTTCCCGGTGGTGACGGCGGTGAGCTTGGTGGCCACCAGGCCCGGCGCCAGGCCGTTCACCCGGACGCCGTCCCGCGCCCAGGCCTCGCCCAGGGTCTTGGTCAGGCTGACGGCGCCGGCCTTGGAGGCGGCATAGGCCGGGTTGCCCCGGTTGGACTGGAAGCCCGACACGGAGCTCACGATGATGATCGACCCCTTGGCGACGGCCAGCCGGTCGTGGA
Source organism: Phenylobacterium sp. (assembly GCF_037968635.1). GTDB lineage: Bacteria > Pseudomonadota > Alphaproteobacteria > Caulobacterales > Caulobacteraceae > Phenylobacterium. The sequence continues at coordinate 1,123 of NZ_JBBKVV010000038.1, read as the reverse complement.
AGGCGTTGGAGCAGTCCATCAGGCTGTCCAGATTGACCGCCATGACGTGATCCCAGCCGGCCGGGGCGAACTCGCCGCGCTTGTAGATCACCGTCCCCTGGCACAGCACCAGCACGTCGAGGGTCGGCAAGGTCGGCGCCTCGGCGGCGATCGCCGCGCGGTCGGAGACATCGACTCGGGCATAGGTCAGGCCAGAGAGATCCGAACCCTCAACGTCCTCATAGTCCGCGGCCGTCGCCCGCGTGCCCCAGACATGCACCGCTGCGCCACGCCGGGCGAAGCCATGGGCGATCCCATTGCCGATCCCGCTGGAGCCGCCCACCACGAGGACGGTCTGGCCGGTGAAGTCGAGGTCGGACATGGCAAGGCTCCCTTGGCGGCGATCAGACCCGTCTGTCGCCGCGTCAGGCAATGGGGAAAGCTAGGCCAGGGCGTGTTCGGCCAACCCCCGCGCCTTGGCTTCGGCGGCGGTGAAATAGACCACGCCGTCACCCCAGTCGTAGGTCACCACACCCTGCGGTGGCTGGGCGGCCTCGTCGCAGAGCACGGCGAGCTCCTTGGCGGTCAGGACTGGCCAGCGGGCGAAGGCCTCGACCGGTGTCGGGTCCGGGCGCGGATCGGCGGTCGAGCCGGGGAAGGCGGCTTCCAGGCCCGCCACATATTCCTCATAGCCGACCCAGCCGGCGACGGTCTGGTCGCCGCCGGGGCCCCGGAAGATCACGGTGGGCAGGGCGTAGCGGTCGTGGCCCTCGGAGTGCTTCAGCTCACCGTTCATCGGACTGTCGTGCTTGAGGTTGCGGACGTAGTCGTTGGGCGCGCGGGTTTCCTCCCAGTCGGCGCGGTAGGCGGCGGCCGTGGCGTCGGCGGTCTGGTCGGTGCGCCAGCGGGCCTGGTCGAGACCGGGGACCCCTTGCGTCGCCGCCTCGAACTCATCGGGGGTCTGGGGGCCGAAGCCGAAGATGAAAATCTGCTCTCGGAAGCGGCGCAGGACGGCGTGGGCCACCTCCTGGCCCTGAAGTTCGGCGGCCTTCACCGCCGCGCCCATGGGGTCGGTGGACTGCAGCATCAGGTGCATGGGGTTGGGATAGGGCATGCCGGTCAGCGCCCAGACCCGCTTCCAATA
>NZ_JBBKVV010000037.1:0-6626 GCF_037968635.1 Phenylobacterium sp. | reverse complement strand
ACGGTGCGGGAAAGCGTTTCATTGATCGACAGGTCGATGACCTCGCCCAGCGGCATCGACTTGTACTTGCGCAGGTTCTCCCGCAGGCGGTCGAAGACCACCACGGTGTCGTTCATCGAGTAGCCGATAATGGTCAGGATGGCGGCGATGGTGGTGAGGCTGAACTCCAGCTTGAAGATCGCGATCACGCCGAAGGTCAGGATCACGTCGTGGAACAGGCCCACGACGGCGCCGACCCCGAACTGCAATTCGAACCGGAACCAGATGTAGAGCAGCATCAGCGCGATCGCGAGGCCCAGGGCCAGAAGGCCGCTCTGGAAGAGCTCTCCGGACACCTTGGGGCCCACCACGTCGGCGCGCTGGAAGGTGACGGGCCCAAGCGCCACGACGAGGGCGGCCTTGACCTTGTCCACAGCCACCGCGGGCTTCAGCCCGTCGGGAGTCTGGAAACGGATCATCGCGGTGGTGGGTTCACCGAAGGCCTGGACCTGAACTTCGCCCAGGTTCTGGGCGTCCAGGGTGGCGCGGGCCAGCCCGAGATCCACCGCCTTGGGCGCGGTGGAGATTTCCAGCAGGGTCCCGCCCTTGAAGTCGATCCCGCAGGAAAGGCCAGCACAGGGCGCCTCGAACGGCAAAAGCGTGAAGCCGAGCGAGACCACCACGGCGACCGCCGAGACGATCGCGGCCAGCCGCGAGAAGGCGACGAACCTGAAGTTCGTCCTGATCGGGAGCACCTTGATGAGAGGCCAGTATTTGGACATGTCGGCGTCTCCCTAGACGATCGGCAGGGTTTTGGGGCGAACCTTGCGGAACCAGATCGACAGGAGGAACTGCGTCACCACCACGGCGGAGAAGACCGACGTGATCACCCCGATGGACAGGGTCCATGCGAAGCCGCGAACAGGGCCCGAGCCGAACTGGAACATGATCAACGCCGCCAGGATCGTGGTCACGTTGGCGTCGATGATGGTGGTCATGGCGCGCGAGAAGCCCGCATCCATGGCCGACAGCACCTGACGTCCGGCCCGCACCTCGTCGCGCATGCGCTCATAGATCAGCACGTTGGCGTCTACCGCCACGGCCAGGGTCAGGATCAGGCCGGCGATCCCCGGGAGGGTGAGGGTCGCCTGGGTCACCGACAGGGTGCCGATGATGAGCAGGCCGTTGACCAGCAGGGCGATGACCGAGATCCCGCCAAACAGCCCGCCGTAGGACAGCAGCATGAAGATCAGGATGGCGACGAAGCCCACTGCGGTGGAGATCTTGCCGGCCTGGACCGCGTCGGCGCCCAGCTCGGCTCCGACGGTCTGCTGCTGTTCGACGTTGAGCGGCGCTGGCAGGGCGCCGGCCCGAAGCAGGATGGCCAGGTTGTTGGCGCTCTCGACGGTGAAGTTGCCGCTGATCTGGCCTGAGCCGCCGGTGATGGCGCTCTGGATGACGGGGGCGGAGATCACCCGATTGTCCAGCACGATCGCGAAGCGTTTGCCCAGGTTCTGGGCCGTGGCGTCCCCGAAGCGGCGCGAGCCCTGACCGTTGAAGCGGAAATTGACCACCGCCTGGCCGCTCTGGCTATCGAAGCCCTGGTGGGCGTCGGTGAGCATCTCGCCGGTGACCAGGGCGCGCTTCTTGATCAGGATCGCACCGCCCTCTTCATTGGGCAGCAGTTGCGACCCTGGCGGCACGCGACCGGCGGCCGCTTCCTCAGGGGTCACCGAATCGTCCACCATCTGGAAGGTGAGCTTGGCGGTCTGACCGATGATGTTCTTGAGCTTTTCCGGGTCACTCTCCCCGGGCGCCTGGACGATGATCCGGTCGATACCCTGGCGCCGAATATCCGGCTCCTTGGTGCCCAGTTCGTCGATGCGGCGACGGATGATCTCGATGGACTGCTCCACCGCCTTGCCGGCTTCTGCAACCAGGGCCTGCTCGGAGAAGACGACGCGAATCCTCTGATCGTCGCCGGAGCTGATGGTCACGTCGCGGCCGCTGGTGGCGGCCGCCATGGGCGCGCCCACCGTCCGGCGCAGGAGGTTGGCCGCGGCCGTCACCTGCTCCGGATCGGTGATCCGCACCGACACTGCGCCCTCCACCTGGCCAAGATCGGTGAAGATGATCTTCTCTTCGCGCAGGGTCGTGCGGACGTCCTCGACGAGGTTCGTCATCTTCTCGACGCGCAGGGCCTTGGTGTCGACCTCCAGCAGCAGGTGTGACCCGCCCTGGAGATCGAGGCCGAGATTCAGCCTCTGCTTCGGGACAAAGCCCGGCAGGCTGTCGAGCGTCTTCTGAGGAATGACATTCGGCAGACTGAACAGGAGGCCAAAGATCACCGCAAACAGGACGGCGATCGTTCTCCAGCGCGACGGAGCGATCATCTACGGGGCTCTCAGGCCTTGGAATCGTTGGCCGGGGCGGGCTCGCCCTTGGCCCGGACGTCGGAGATCATCGACTTGACCACCTTGACGTTGACGCCCTGGGCGATCTCGACGCCCACTTCCTTGTCCTCGACACGTACAACCTTGCCGATGATGCCGGAGTTCAGCACCACGGTGTCGTTGCGCTTCACGTTGGAGATCATCGCCTGGTGGGCTTTCATCCGCTGCTGCTGCGGGCGGATCATCAGGAAGTAGAACAGCACGACCAGGCCGATGAGCGGCAGGAACTGCATGAGCATTTCCGTCGGGCCGCCGCCGGCGGCGGCGCCTGCGGTCTGAGCGAAGGCGGGGGTGGCGAACATGGTCTCTCCGAAGTCCGTCGTCGGGTCGGCGAAAGCCGCCCGTTTTCAAGTCGGCGGAAGCTATGCGTTCGCCCCCGGTTTTGCAATGGAACCACAGGCCCGCTAAGCACCAACGTCATGGATTCAGACCTGAAACCCGTTCTCGAACGCATCGCCGCCGCCCTGGAGCGTCTGGCGCCCCCCGCCCGCGTGCCGCCGGCCTTTGAAGGCGCCCGGCTTTTCCGGCACGACCCGGTGACCCACGCCTTCCATCCCGCCCCCGATTACGCCCTGCCGTTGGAGGCTCTGGTCGGGGTGGACCGGCAGAAGGCCCGTTTCCTGGAGAATCTGCAGCGGTTCACGGCGGGCCTGCCCGCCAACCACGCCTTGCTGTGGGGGGTGCGCGGCACCGGCAAAAGCTCTTTGACCAAGGCGGCCTTCATGGCCGTGGCCGGGGACTCACCGGACCTGAAGCTGGTGGAGGTGGACCGCGATGAGGTCACCGCCCTGCCGGCCCTGTTCGACACCCTGCGCGAACGCCCCGAGCGGTTCCTGGTGCTGTGCGACGACCTGTCCTTCGAGGAGGGCGCGGCGGCCGCCAAGGCGCTGAAGTCGGCGCTGGAGGGCGGCGTCTCGGGGCCGCCGGCCAATGTGCTGTTCGTCGCCACCTCGAACCGCCGTCACCTGATGCCGCGCGGCCATGCCGAGGATCGCGGCCTGATCGCCACCGCCGAGGACGCCGAGGAAGAGGTCAGCGTCTCCGACCGCTTCGGCCTCTGGGTCGGTTTCCCGCCGATGGACCAGGCGACCTATCTGGAAGCCGTGACGGCCTATGCGCGGTCCCACGGCCTGATTGTCGCCGACCTGGAACGCCGCGCTCTGCAGTGGGCGCAGCTACGCGGCGGCCGCTCTGGCCGTGTCGCCTGGCAGTTCATCCGCGACCTGGCGGGGGAACTGGGCAAGACCCTGCCGATGTAAGGCGACTCTCCCTCCCCTGACCGGAGAGGGAGAAGCTCTATCGTCCCAGGACCAGCTTCGGATCGATGGGCCGGGCCCGTTCGCTGGGGGCCGAGGCGTAGCGAACCTCGAAGTGCAACTGGGGTTCTGAGACCCCCCCGCTGGTGCCGGCCTGGCCGATCTGCTGCCCCTGAACCACCTTCTGCTGCATCTTCACATCCACCCGGGCGAGGTGCCCATAGGCCGTGACCCAGCCGTCGGCGTGTTTGATCAGCACCAGGTTGCCGAAGCCGGGCACCTGATCGCCGGCATAGACCACATCGCCGGCGGCGGCGGCGCGGATCGCTTCGCCGGCATTGGCGCGGATGTTCAGCCCGTCGTTGCGCTGCCCCGTCCCCTTGGGACCGAAGTCCGAGATGATGTCGCCGCGCAGCGGCCAGTTGAACCGGCCGCGTCCCTCGGTGGTGATCTGGCTGTCGGAGAGCGGCCCGGAGCTGGACGACGGCGGAGGGGCCGGTCGGCTGGGGGTGGGAGTCGTCGGACGGCTGTAGGTGTTCGTCGATGGCGGCGGCGTCACCGGCTGTGAAACGGGCGGCGTGTAGGGCCGGCTCGGTTCCGGGCTCGTGTCGCGGCGGGGTTCGGCCGGCGCTGTCACCGTCGTGCGGGTGGTCTCCTTGACCGGGCCCTTGTCCTTGTAGCCGTCCGGTAGGGTGATCTTGCGGCCCGATCTGAGGGAGTCGGTGATCTTCATGCCGTTCTCGGCGGCCAGCGCCTTGGGCGTCACGCTGAAGCGCTTGGCGATCAGGGTCAGGGTGTCGCCGGAGCCGGCCACATAGGCCTTCGCCGTGGTCGCGGGACCCTTCAGCTTGTCGCCGGCATGAAGGACGTAGGGGTCCTTCAGCTTGTTGTCGTCGGCCAACTGCTTGCGGGTGGTGTTCATGGCGCGCGCGATGGCGTCCAGGGCTTGGCCGCTCTTGACGGTGTAGATCTGCGGCGGTCCCGCCACCTCCACCACCTTGCCGGTGACGAAGGTCTTGGTGGTGGTCGTGGTGGTGGTGCGCGGCGGCTCGGGTTCTGGCTGGGCGACGGGCGGCGGCGTATAGGCCGGCGGGCGTTGCGGCTGGGCGGGCGCTTGGGGCTGGAACGGCGCGGGGGCCTGGATCCCCGTCCCCGGAACCTGGACGCGGGTGGTGATCGTGGTGGGGCCCTTGTCCTGGAACCCATCAGGCAACAACAGCCGGCGACCCACCTGCAGCGAGTCATCAATGTCCATGCTGTTGGCCTCGGCCAGGGCCTGGCCGCTGACCGAGAACCGCCGGGCGATGGCGTAGAGGGTGTCTCCGGACCCGACCACATAGGCCTTGGCGCTGCTGGAGGGTCCCTTCAGCGTCATGCCCGGCCGCACGATGTAGGGCGGCTTCAGATCGTTGCCTTCGGCCAGCTGGCTCCGCGTTGTCCCCAGGGTCCGCGCGATGGCGTCCAGGTTGTCTCCGCTCTTGACCGTATAGGTCTTGGCCGGGCCGTCAGCGTCCACCACGGCGCCCGTCACGATATCCCTCGTGATGGTCTGCATCACCGGCGGCGACGGCTGGTAAGGCGGGGTCGAGGGCGTCACATAGGCCGGGCCGCCGGGCAGCGGCTCCAGCGGACGGCTGTCCACCGGTCCGGTCGAGGGACCCGCCTGCGGCATCGGCCCCTGGTCCGGCGCGGGCGGCAAGGTCTGGGCGCCGGGCGCCGGCAGGCGCGTCGGATAGTTCGGCCGCGCCACCTGGGCGTCCTCGCCGAACGGCGAATAGGTCGTGCAGGCGCTGAGGGACGTCGCCGCCAACAGGATCAAGGCCGTTCGGGAATAAGAAAGCGTCATCGCCGCTCCGCTCTATGGGTTCGGAATCAGTCGAGGCGTCGGGGTTAATGATGGGTTAAGGAGCCCGCCATCGCCAACCCACAAACTCGTAAGGTTGTGGACGGCTAAAGCTCTCTGGCCACGCCGTCCAGCAGAGGCACGAACCGGACATCGGTCAGAACCTCCACCACAAAGCCGCCCGCGCCGTCGCCGGTATAGCGTTTCAGGCTCTGAACCGGCCCCTTGCCGATGGGCGCCACCAAAACCCCCGTCGGTTTCAACTGCGAAAGCAAAGCTTTGGGCTCATCTGGCGCCGCTGCTGTGACCAGAATGCGGTCGAAAGGCGCCTGCTCGGGCCAACCCAGCCCGCCGTCGCCAAATCGCGTGATCACATTGGTGAGACCCAGCGTCTTGAAGCGGGCCTCGGCCTCCCCCATCAGGGTGCGGTAGCGCTCCACGGTGTAGACCAGCCGGGAAAGCTTGGAGAGCACCGTGGTCTGGTAGCCCGAGCCCGTGCCGATCTCCAGAACCCGAGACCGCGATTCCAGGCCGAGCGCCTGGGTCATCAGCCCGACGATGAAGGGCTGACTGATGGTCTGGCCACAGGCGATCGGCAGAGCCGAATCCTCCCAGGCCCGCTCCTGGAACAGGTCAGGCGTGAACAGGTCGCGCGGCGTGGACTCGATGGCGTTCAGCACGCCCGCGTCACTGACCCCCTGCGAACGCAGATTCAGGATCAGGCGCGCCAGCCGCGTCTCGGGCGAGTCCTTCTCCGGTTTGGCCATTATTCCTGTCACCTACGCCTTGGGCGGCACACCGCCGAGCACACCCTTGAGACGATGAACCGTCTCAAGGTGAGTCAGGTCGATGTGCAAGGGCGTGACTGAAATCTTTCCGTCGTAAATCGCCTTCAGGTCGGTTCCGTCGGCGGGCGAGGAGCGCTCCTGCCGGAAACCCATCCAGTAATATTCGCGGTTGCGCAGGTCGGTGCGCTTCTCGGCGTGGCGCACACTTGCGTCCCGGAAGGTCTGACGGGTGACCTCCACCTCGGTGATCTCCTCCACCGGACGCGACGGGAAGTTGACGTTCATGATCACGTCCTTGGGCCAGCCG
>NZ_JBBKVV010000036.1:0-47189 GCF_037968635.1 Phenylobacterium sp. | reverse complement strand
GCAGCCCTCGGCTCGGGCTATGTGGTGTTCTTCGTCTATTCGGCCCTGTTGGGGGTGTTGGGGATCGTGCTGGTCTTCATCGTCGCCGCGCGCACCGCCGACATGCCGGCGGGCGGGGCGGAGCCTGAAGCCGAGGCCGCCTAGGTCGTCGACAGGCAGATCACCTGGGCCACCCGCAGGTCGCGGCGCAGGGCGTCGGCCACGCGGCCGTAGTTGTCGGTGGTGACGGTCTCGCCCACCGCGAAGCTGGCGGGACGTTCGTGGGCCTCGGACATGGCCGCGCCAAGGGTTTCCGGCGCGGTGGTGTAGATGCGGCCCCGGCGCGGCGCCTCGGCCACCGTCACCCCGATCACCCGGCCCGCGCGATCCAGGGCCGGCGCCCCCGAAAGTCCGGCAAGCGTCCCCTTCAGGCCGTCGGTGCGGCCGGTTTCGGCCCAGACCAGCACCGGCTCGGTCCGCGCGCCCCGGCCGCGCACCACCAGGTTTTCACGCCCCAGCAGCCGCGAGGTGGCCTCCCCCGACTGCCCCTGGGGGAAGCCAGGGTGATAGGCGCGGTCGCCGCGGCGCAGCTTCAGGTCCAGGCCCAGCGGCAGGGGCGGCGCCCCGCCCTCGGTGGTGAGGATCGCCGCCTCGCCGCGCTGGTCGATACTGACCTTGGCGGCCACGCCCCGACCCTCGGCCACCACGATGGCGGCCTGGGTGCAGCCGTCCACGACGTGGCGGGCGGTGACCCAGACCCCACGCTCGGCCACCGAGAAGGCGGTGCCCAGGCCCGGCTCGGCCATCGCCGGAACATCCACCACAATGGACGGGTCAAAGGGCGAAGCGGGCCCCAGGGGCACCCCTTCCTCTCCCGGCACCGGCGGCGGGGGCGGCGGGGCGTCGGCGCGCTCCTGCCGGCCCACGGCGGCGATCAGCAGCGCCAGGACCACAGCCGCATAGACCAGCCAGTCCGGCAGCTTGGGGAAATGCATCGGCCCGCTCAGCCCGCCACAGCGGCGGCGAGGATCAGGGCGGTGGCGAGCTTGGCGCCCACCAGCAGGGCGGCGGCGGACATCTCGCCCTCCTGGATTCTCTGGGGCAGGCCGCGCAGGATCATGTCGACGATGCGGAAGATCAGCAGCTGCACCACCACCGTGGACGCGCCCCAGATGCCGATCTCGATCAGCGAGGTCGACGCCGTCAGCGACACGGCCAGCGGAATGGCCAGACCCACCATCACGCCCGAAAGCGACAGGGCGGCGGCGGAATTGCCCTCGCGGATCAGGGCGATCTCGCGGTGCGGCGTCAGCAGAATGTAGAGCGCGCTGCCCAGGAACAGGATCAGGACCGTCATCCCCGCGTGCAGCAGGGTGATGGGAAAGCCGGTGGCGAAGGCCTGGATCTCAGGGGACTGAAGTTCGGGCGGCATCGGGACCCTTGGGCAAGGAACTGGGGGTCGCCATCGTTAGCACGGACTTTTCGCCGAGGCGAAAGTCGTTCAGGCGACGGGCGAGTCCTCGGCCACGGTCTCCTGAACCGCCTTGCGCCGCGCGCTGGCGCGGACCTTCTCGCTCTCGCTCTTCAACTGGCCGCAGGCGGCCAGGATATCGCGCCCGCGCGGGGTGCGGATCGGCGAGGCGTAACCGGCGCGGTTGAGGATGGCGGCGAATTTCTCGATCGCCCCCCAGTCGGAACAGACATAGTCGGTCCCCGGCCAGGGATTGAACGGGATCAGGTTGATCTTGGCCGGCAGGCCCTTCAGCAGCTTCACCAAGGCCAGGGCCTCGGCCGGGCTGTCGTTGACGCCCTTCAGCATCACGTATTCGAAGGTCACCCGCCGGGCGTTGGACAGCCCCGGATAGGCGCGGATGCCCTCGATCAGCTGGGCGATCGGATACTTCTTGTTCAGCGGCACCAGGACGTCGCGCAGGGCGTCGTTGGTGCCGTGCAGGGAGATGGCCAGCATCGCCTGGGTGCGATTGCCCAGGGCTTCCAGTTCCGGAACCACGCCGGAGGTGGAGACCGTGATCCGGCGGCGCGAGATGGCGATGCCTTCGCCGTCCGAGATGATGTCGATGGCGTCGGCGACATTGTCGAGATTGTAGAGCGGCTCGCCCATGCCCATGAAGACGATGTTGGAGAGCCTGCGGTCCTCCTTCGGCGACGGCCATTCCTCCAGGTCGTCGCGGGCCACCTGCACCTGGGCCATGATCTCGGCGGCGGTCAGGTTGCGGACCAGGGCCTGGGTGCCCGTATGGCAGAAGGTGCAGTTCAGCGTGCAGCCGACCTGGCTGGAAACACAGAGCGCGCCAGCCCGGCCGACGTCAGGAATATAGACGGTCTCCACCTCGATGCCCGGCGCCATGCGGATGAGCCACTTGCGGGTGCCGTCCTTGGACACCTGGCGCTCGACGATCTCGGGCCGGGTCAGGGTGAAGGCCTGCGCGAGCACCGCGCGGGTCTCCTTGGCGATGTCGGTCATCGCCTCGAAATCGGTGACCCCGTAGTGGTGGATCCAGCGCCACATCTGGCCCGCACGCATCCTGGCCTTGGGGGCAGGGACCACGTCGGCGGCGATCAGCGTCTCCACCAGCCCCTTGCGGGTCAGGCCGCAGAGGTTCGGCTTCACGGGCGCGGCCGGGATGGTGGCGCGCGAAAGATCGAGGGTGACGCCCAAGGGGAGGAACTCGCTGGATGGAAGGCCGACCAATATAGGGCCACGCGGCCTCCGCGCCAAATCGCTCAGACGCCGACCCGATCCAAACAAATGTTCGGCGGCGGACTTCCGCCCAGGGAAGGCCTGCGCTAGCGTCCGCCAACTTTCGAAAAACGATGTCCGGGAGACGACGATGAAGGCGCTGCTGAGCAAGACCACCGGGGGTCCTGAGACCCTGTCCTACGAAGACGTGGCCTCTCCGGAAGTCCGTCCCGGCTTCGCCGTGATCAGCACCAAGGCCGTGGGGATCAACTTCCCCGACGTGCTGATGATCGAGGACAAGTACCAGATGAAGCCGCCCCGGCCCTTCTCCCCCGGCGGCGAGCTGTCGGGCGTGGTCAAGGCGATCGGCGAGGGCGTCACCAATGTGAAGGTCGGCGACCGCATCCTGGCCAACACCGGCTGGGGCGGCCTGGCCGAGGAGGTCCTGCTGCCGGCCAACCGCCTGTGGCACATCCCCGACAGCATGCCCCACGACGTGGCGGCGGCCTTCATCCTCACCTACGGCACCAGCTATCACGCCTTGAAGGACCGCGGTCATCTGAAGGCCGGCGACACCATGCTGGTCCTGGGCGCGGCCGGCGGCGTCGGCCTTTCGGCGGTGGAACTTGGCAAGGCCATGGGCGCCCGCGTCGTGGCCGCCTGCTCATCCCAGGAAAAATGCGACCTGGCCATCAAGCACGGCGCCGACGAAGGCATCGTCTATGGCCGCGGGCCCTTCGACCGCGACGGCCAGAAGGCGCTGGGCGCCCTCTTCAAGGAAGCCGGCGGCGCCGAGGGCTTCAACGTGATCTATGACGCCGTCGGCGGCGGTTATGCCGAGCCCGCCCTGCGCTCCATCGCCTGGGAAGGCCGCTATCTGGTGATCGGCTTCGCGGCTGGCGACATCCCGAAGATCCCGCTGAACCTCACCCTGCTGAAGGGCTGCGACATCGTCGGCGTCTTCTGGGGCACCTGGACCACCAAGAATCCCGAGCTGTTCGCCCAGTCGGTGGACGAGCTGCTGGAGCTCTATGCCCAGGGCAAGGTCAAGCCGCACGTCTCGGAGCGCTTCCCGCTCTCCAAGGGCGCCGACGCCATCGCCCACCTGGGCAGCCGCAAGGCCATGGGCAAGGTCGTGGTGACGGTCGACTAGCCCCTCGACGCAGGGGGCGTCCCGCTTTAGTGATCGCCGATCAGTTACAAGACACGGGGAAGCGAAATGGCGGGACGTCTCGAGGGCAAGGTCGCGGTCATCACCGGGGCTGTCTCCGGCATTGGCCTGGGCACGGTCGAACTGTTCGTGTCCGAGGGCGCCTGCGTCATCGCCGCCGACATCCAGGACGAAAAGGGCGCCATGCTGGAGAAGCGTTTCCCCGGCAAGGTCGCCTACGCCCACTGCGACGTCACTCTGGAAGCCGAGATCGAGGCGGCCATGAAGCTGGCCAAAAGCCAATTCGGCGGTCTCGACATCCTGTTCAACAACGCCGGCATCTCCGACCGGATGAGCTCCATCGCCGAGATCACCGCCGACGGCTGGAGCTGGATCTTCGACGTCCTGGTGCGCGGCCCGGCCCTGGGCATGAAGCACGCTGTCCCGCTGATGCTGGAGCGCGGCGGCGGTTCGATCATCAACACCGCGTCCATCGCGGGGCTGCAGGCCGGCTGGGGGCCCATCGCCTATTCCAGCGCCAAGGCCAGCGTCATCCACATGAGCCGCTCGGCCGCGGCCCAGCTCTCGCCGCAGAAGATCCGCGTCAACGCCATCTGCCCGGGCCTGATCGCCACCTCGATCTTCGGCGCCTCGCTTGGCCTGCCCCGCGAGGTGGCCGACCAGATGGCCGCCCGGGTCGCCGACAACGCCGCCAAGGTGCAGCCGGTGCCCAAGGCCGGCATGCCCGACGACATCGCCAAGGCGGCCCTCTACCTGGCCTCCGAAGACTCGGCTTTCGTGTCGGGCACCCACATCGTCGTGGACGGCGGCATCACTGTCGGCAGCCGCCATGCCTGGGACGCCACCGCGGGTTCGCCCTTCGCCGCCCTGTTCGGCGACGCCCTGCCCGGCGCCCCGGGCTAGGGTCGATGAGCCAGGCGCTGGAACTCTCGCGGGGCCTCGACCCCACGAAACTGCGCCCGGCCTTCGAGCGCTTCGGCCGTCTGCATCTGCCCGGAATTTTCCGGGACAAGGATGCGCAGGCCATCCATGCCGCCCTGGTCGCCGCCCCTTACCACCGCTCGCTGACCGCTTCGGGGAAGAGCTACGACATCGCCCTGGACACCCTGGCCGCCATGCCGGCCGAGCGGCGGGCGGAGCTGGAGGCGGCGATCCTGGAGGGTGGCAAGACCGGCTTCCAGTATCAGTTCGACGCCTGGCGGCTCTCGGACCGGATGGAGGCCGGCGAGCGGTCAGGCGGCGCGCTCGATGGGGTCTATGACCTGCTGAACAGTCCCGCCTTCCTGAGCTTCGTGAGGACGCTGACCCGCGACGATCGCTGCGCCTATGTCGACGCCCAGGCCACCCGCTACCGGCCGGGCGACTTCCTCACCGCCCATGATGACGACATCGCCGGCAAACACCGCCTCTACGCCTATGTGCTGAACTTCACGCCAAGCTGGCGGCCCGACTGGGGCGGCCTGCTGGCCTTCCACGACGCCGACGGCCATGTCAGCGAGGCCTACACGCCGACCTTCAACGCCCTGAACATCTTTCGCGTCCCCCAGCAGCATGCGGTGACCCAGGTCGCCAGCTTCGCGGGCGCGCAGCGGCTCTCCATCACCGGGTGGATTCGTGAGCGCTGACGCCGCGGCCAAGCCCGGCCTTTCTCCGAACCTGCACGGCGCTCTGTGGATGGTGGCGTCCGCACTCGGCTTCACGGCCATGACCACCCTGATCAAGTATCTCGGGGACGACTACGCCGCCTCGCTGCAGACCTTCTACCGGCAGTTCTTCGGCTTCCTGATCATGCTGCCGGTGATCGCGCGCCATCGCGGCGCGGCCTTCGCCACCACCCGCCCCGGAATCCTGATCTTCCGCTCGGCGGCGGGCACCATCGGGATGATCCTGTCCTTCTACGCCTTCCAGAAGATGCCGCTGGCCGACGCCAATGCGCTCTCCTTCACCCGCACCCTGTGGCTGGTGCCCCTGGCCTTCTTCGTGGTGCGCGAGCCTGTGGGGCCGCTGCGGATCGGGGCCGCCGTGGTGGGCTTTCTCGGCGTGCTGATCATGCTGCGGCCCGGCGCGGGTCACAGCTTCGCCATCGGCCTGCCGGCCCTGGCCATGCTGGCCTCATCCTTCCTGTTCGCGCTCACCATCACCGGCATGAAGGTGATGACCCGCGACCACGCCCCCATGGTGCTGCTGGTCTGGTCAGCGAGCCTGGGTCTGGTCCTGGCCCTGCCCGGCGCCTTCCTGGCCTGGCGCTGGCCCGAGCCGGTCGACCTGGCTCTGCTGGCCGCCATGGGCGTGCTCGGCACCATCACCCAGGGCTGCTACATCAAGGGCATGTCCATCGGCGACGCCGGGGCCATGGCGCCCATCGACTATATCCGTCTGGTGTTCACGGTGATCGTCGGCTTCGCCCTCTTCCACGAGGTCCCAGGCCTATGGACCGTGGTCGGCGCGGCCGTGGTGGTGGTCTCCACCCTCTTCATCACCTGGCGCGAACATCTGGCCAACCGGGCGAAGGTGGCTGCGGCGGTGATCGTCGAACCGGTCTAGGCGCCGGGTCGCGACGGCTCCGCCCCACGACTTGCGTCCTCGCCCTCTTCCTCGGCGTCGGGATCGCGGCCCTGGCTGCGGTCGAACCATCGCATCACCGGCGTGACCGTGACGCCGTGCAGGAGAATGGACAGAAGGCAGATGAGGCCGACGATGGCCCAGAGGCGGTCTCCTCCTTCGAAGGGCGCGGCGTTGAGTCCGTGGGCCAGATAGTAGAACGAGCCGACCCCCCGGATCCCGAAGAAGGCCAGGATCAGCTTCTCGCGCAGAGGCCTCCGCCATCCGACCAGGCCCAGCAATCCCGTTAAGGGACGAACCACCAAGACGATGAGGAGCGCGGCGGCGACATCCATGGGTCGCAGCGACGCGAGCAGCCCCGAGACCAATGCACCCCCAAACAGCACCAGCACCACCATCATCCCCATGCGTTCGATCTGCTCGATGAAGTCGTGCATCTCGACGTGGAACCTGTGGTCGCGATCCGCGTGCCGGAAGGCGAGCGCGGCGATGAAGACCGCCAGGAAGCCATAGCTGTGCAGCATCTCGGCGACGGCGTAGGAGAGGAAGGTCGCCGCCAGAACGATGAACCCGTCGCGGGTCCCGGCCAGGCGCGAACTGACCGGGAGCGAAAAGGTCAGGCGGCCAAACAGCCAGCCGAGGATCCAGCCGGCTCCGAGGCCCGCCAGCACCTTCCACAGAACACTGACGGCGAGCCATTGGGTCAGCCAGTCGGTTGTCTGGCCCGACGCCGCGAGGGCCAGGGCTATGGCCAGGTTCACGAAGGGAAACGCCAGGCCGTCGTTCAGGCCTGCCTCCGACGTCAATCCGAAGCGGACCTCGTCCTCTCGCCCTTCCTGCGGCGCGCCGACCTGGATGTCGGCCGCCAGCACCGGGTCGGTGGGCGCAAGGCTGCCCGCCAGCAGGATCGCCCCGGCCAGCCCGAGACCCAGGAGGGTGAACCCCAGCAAGGCGATCGCGGCGATCGACAGCATCATGGTGATGCCGAGCAGTCGCCAGGTGACCTGCCATCGCTTCAGATTGAAGATGCGGTCGATCTTCAGGCCCGCCCCCATCAGGGCGATGATCACCACGAACTCCGTCAGCCTCTCGGTGACCGACGGATAGGCCTGGGGCAGGGGGTTGAGCCCGACCTGCGGCAGACTGAAGAGACCCGCCCCGAGGACAATGCAGACGATCGGCAGGGACAGCGGAGCCCGTCGGATGACGAGGGGCAGCCAGGCGACCAGCGCCACCAGGGCCCCGATGACAAACAGGACGAGGATGTAGGGGTCAGGCATCGAGGTCCGAACGGCTGGGCGGAAGGTGCACTAATGCGTGAGCAGCCCCGAGGTCGCGAGCCGGGCCTCGATCTTCCGCCGGGGCGCGGCGGGCCCCTGCCTGTGGGATCGGGCGATGTCGATGGCTCAGGTCATGGGGAAATCGGCGCCGGCGCAGGGAAGACCGCCATTGCGGCCGGGGGCAGGCTGTCGGCCTTGAGCTTAGCCGCCCTTCATCCGCTCGAGAAACCCCTTGGCCGCCTCACGGTGCCTGGGCTTCAGGTTCTTTCCCACCACCGCCATCATGGCGGCGAACACCGCGGCGTCATCTGTGAAGCCGATCACGCCCAGGATGTCGGGGATCGCGTCCGTCGGCAGGACGAAATAGGCGAGCGCCGCCATCATCAGGCCCTTGGCCGCCTTCGGCGTCGCCGGGTCGCGGGCGCAGTACCAGACAGAGAGCAAGTCGTCGGCGAAGGGGACCTGGGCGGCCACCCTGCGGAACTTGGGCCAGAAGCCCTCCGCCACCCGCTGCTCGTTCACCTTCTGCACCGCCGGGACCAGGGCGTGCTTCGGGTCGATCGCCGCGCGGGCGTCGAAACCCTCGCCATTGACGTGGCGTGACGCTTTTGACTTGCCGCTCATCGGTCTAAAGCCTCGGGGGAAACAAGACCTAGTCTAATCAGAACCGGGAGCGACGCGTCCATGAAACTCAATTCCTCTATCGCCGCGGTTGTCACCGGCGGCGCCTCGGGCCTCGGTGAAGCCACGGTCCGCCAGTTGGCGGCCCAGGGCGTCAAGGTGGCCATCTTCGACATGAACGAAGCAACCGGCGAAGCGGTCGCAAAAGATGTCGGCGGCGTCTTCTGCAAATGCAACGTCACCTCCGAAGAGGAAGTCGACGCGGCCTTCGCCAAGGCCCGGGCCGCCCACGGCCAGGAACGTATCCTGGTCAACTGCGCCGGCACCGGCAACGCCATCAAGACCGCCGGCCGCGACAAGGCCACCGGCGCCACCAAGCACTTCCCCCTCGACGCCTTCAACCTGATCATCCAGATCAACCTGGTGGGCACCTTCCGCTGCATCGCCAAGTCGGCCAAGGGCATGCTGGACCTGGAGCCCCTGGAAGACGGCGAGCGCGGCGCCATCGTCAACACCGCCTCAGTGGCGGCCGAGGACGGCCAGATGGGCCAGGCGGCCTATTCGGCCTCCAAGGGCGGCGTGGTCGGCATGACCCTGCCCATCGCCCGTGACCTCGCCAGCGAAGGCATCCGGGTCAACACCATCCTGCCCGGCATCTTCGACACCCCGCTGATGCGCGGCGCCCCGGAAGCGGTGAAGCAGGCCCTGGCCAACTCCGTGCCCTTCCCCAAGCGCCTCGGCCAGGCCGAAGACTATGCTCAGCTGGCCCTGACCATGATCACCAACGGCTATTTCAACGGCGAAGACGTCCGTCTGGACGGCGCGATCCGGATGGCCCCGCGCTGATCTCACCCACCCGCGGCGGAGGGAACCTAAGGCCACGCTTTACGTTCCCTCCGATTAGGGGTTCGGTATGACCGGAACCCTGAGTGGGGGCGTTGTCGCGTGATGATTGGTCGGTTGGCGCAGCGTTTCGCAGTCGCGATCGAGCGCCCCGCTGTGGGCTATCTGGCCGCCACGGCCGCTGTCGCCGTCGCCGTCGTGCTGCGCGGTCTGGCGGGCCTGTTCATGGTCCTGCCCCCCAACTACATGGCCTTCTACCCCGCCATCCTGTTCGCCACGCTGGTGACAGGGCTGCGAGGCGGCCTGCTCGCCACAGCCTTGAGCGCCGGCGCGGTCTGGATGCTCTGGCTGCCCAAGGCGGGCGTGGAAGAGTCCTGGCGGCTGCAGCATGTCCAACTGCTGCTCTTCGTCGTCACCGCCGCCCTGACGGTCGTCATCGCCAAGGCGCTGCGCCTGGCTATCCAGGAGGGTGCGGCGGTGGAGGCGCGGTTCCGCGCCTTCCAGGAACAGGCTCTCGACGGTTTCGTCATCATGGAGCCCGTGCGGGAAGCCGGCCGGGTCGTTGACTTCAAGTGGGCCTATGCCAACCCCGCGGCCGACCGCATGGCGCCGGGGGGCCAGGGCCTGACCGGTCGCCGGGTCACCGAAGTCTTCGTGGGCGAGACGGCCGCCGACATGGTTGAACGTCTGCGCCTGGCCCTGAACGCCACCGCGCCCGACGAGATGGAAGTCCGCCGGGTGATCGACGGCGCGGAGCGTTGGATGCGATCCTCGGCCATGAAGCTGGGAGACGGCCTGGCGGTCAACTTCCATGACATCACCGACCAGCGCCTGGCCGCCCAGGCCGTGCGCGAGGCCGAGGCTCAGGCCCGCCGCAGCCGCGACGAGTTCGAGCACATCGCCAACGCCGCCCCTGTGATGATCTGGATGAGCGGTCCCACCAAGGGCGCCGTCTGGTTCAACGCTTCGTGGCTGGCCTTCACCGGCCGGGCCATGGAGGAGGAACTGGCCCGCGGCTGGCTCGAGGAGGTTCACCCCGAGGATCGCGCCCGGGTTCTGGCGACCTATGACGAGCACTTCGCGGCCCGCAACCGGGCGCGCCTGGAGTACCGCATCCTGCGCCACGACGGCGTCTATCGCTGGATCGACGAGGCCGCCGCCCCGCGCTTCGACGACGAGGGCCGGTTCCTCGGCTATATCGGATCCTGCTCCGACATCACCGAGCGCAAGACCGCCGAGACGCAACTTCGCGGCGGCGAGGCCCGGGTCCGCGCCCTGGTGGACTCCCTGCCCCAGCTCCTGTGGTCGGCCCGCCCCGATGGCGACTTCGACTATTTCAGCCCGCAGTGGATCGACTTCACCGGCGTCCCGGCGGCCCAGCACCTGGGCGAAAAGTGGCTCGACGCTGTCCATCCCGACGACCGCGACGACCTGCGGGACGCCTGGTCCCAGGCCCTGCAGGGCGGCCTGCCGTTTGACCTGGAACACCGGCTGCGACGCCATGATGGGGTCTGGCGCTGGTTCAATGCGCGCGCCTCAGCCATTCGCGACGAGGACGGCACGATCCGGCGCTGGTTCGGGTCGTCCTCCGACGTCACCGAGATCGTCGAGGCCCGCCGCCACCTGGAGGAACGCGTCGCCGAGCGAACCCGCGAGCTTGAGGCCAGCCTGGAGGAACGCGCCCGCACCGAGGCGGCGCTGGCCCAGGCCCACCGTCTGGAGACCGTGGGCCGACTGACCGGCGGCGTGGCCCACGACTTCAACAATCTGCTGACCGTGGTGATCGGCGGCCTGGACATGATCCTGAAGAATCCGGCCGACACCGCCCGGGTCAAACGCCTGTCGGAAGCGGCCCTGGCCGCCGGCCGGCGCGGCGAACGCCTCACCCGCCAGTTGCTGGCCTTCTCACGCCGCCAGGAGCTGAAGCTGGAGGTGATGGATGTCGGCGCCCTGATCGAACAGGTCGAGCCCCTGGTCCGCCGCGCGGTGGGGGAGGCCATCGACCTCACCGTCAACTGCGAACCCGGCGTCGGCGCCACCCGCCTGGATCCGGCCCAGTTCGAGGCCGCGCTGCTGAACCTGGTGGTCAACGCCGCCGACGCGGTGGAGGACGGCGGCAGGATCGACATCCTCACCCGCCGCGTGACCCTTGCCGGCGGCGAGATTTCGGGGGCCTCGGCCGGCGACTATGTGGCCGTCAGCGTCGCCGACACCGGGCCCGGCATGAGCCCCGAAGTCATGCAGCGCGCCTTCGAGCCCTTCTTCACCACCAAGGAGGTGGGCAAGGGCACCGGCCTGGGCCTGGCTCAGGTCTACGGCTTCATGAGCCAGTGCGGCGGAACCGTCACCATCGAGTCCGCGCCCGGCGAGGGCGCCACCGTCACCCTCTATGTCCCCGCCATCGACGCGGTCCCCACGGTGGAGCCTGTCCGGGAGCTTACCGACGACAGCTGGGCGGCGGGGACCACCATCCTGCTGGTGGAGGACGACGCCGCCGTGCGCGCCGTCACCGAAAGCCTGCTGCAGGAGATGGGCTGCAAGGTCACCACCGACGTCGACGGGCCCTCGGCCATGGCTCGCCTGAAGACCGGCCAGGCCTTCGACCTGCTGATCTCCGACATTGTCATGCCCGGCGGCATGAACGGGGTGGAGCTGGCCAGCTGGACCCACGCCCAGCGCCCCGACCTGCCCATCGTACTCACCACCGGCTATGCCGGCGACCAGTTCGGAGACGGCGCCGCCGAGATCACCTGGCCCGTGGTCCGCAAGCCTTTCCGAGCAGAACAGCTCAGCGCCGCCGTGCGCGACGCCCTGGGTCGCAGCCAGGCCTGAGGCCTATTGCGACGCGCCCCGGCCCTCGACCCTGACGACATCCACCAGCACGTCGCCGCGCACCAGATGCAGCAGATCATAGCGGTCGATCGTCGGGTCGCAGTGCGGCGCGGTGAACTCGACGCGTTCGCCCCGCGCCACGGTCCTGTGCCGGGGCCGCGTGACCATGCCGTGCTCGTCGCCGAAGAAGCGATACTTGGCGCCGGCCCAGTCCTCCCCCAGGGGTTCTGGCTCCGGGCCGTCGGTGGCGAAGGCCTTCAGGCCGGCGTCCACCGTCACCCAGCGCTCGGCGTTGGCGCTGATCACCCGGCCCTGGACCATCAGGCTGGTCTCGAAGGCGCCGTCGTCGTCCGACCCCAGCGCCTCGCGGTACTCCCGGTCCATGAAGGCGTAGGACCCGGCCTGGATCTCGTTCAGCACCCCCTGGGCCGCGTCAGCGGAGAAGGTGCCGGTGCCGCCGCCCGTCACCAGGCGGATTTCATGGCCCTGGGCCCGCAGCGCCTGAACCACATCGGAGAGTTTGACGATGCCGTCGGCCACGGCGGCGGTGCGTTCATTGGCGCCGGCCATGTGCTGCCAGTGCCCGCCATAGCCCTGGACCCCGATCAGGGTCAGCGACGGCTGGGCGCCGATCGCCGCCCCCACCGCCACCGCCTGGTCGACACTGGAGACGCCGGTGCGTCCCATGCCCAGATCCACATCGAGCACCACCTGGACGGTGACGCCGGCCGCCTGGGCGGCCTGGCCGATCTCGGTCGCGCCATCGGGATGGTCGACGGTGATGGCGAAGTCGGGGTCGATCCCGGCCAGCTTGGCGGCGCGCGCCGCCGAAGGTTCGCCGGCCAGGGACGAGGTGATCAGGATGCCGCGAATACCCGCCGCCGACAGAGCCTCGGCTTCAGCCAGCTTGGCGCAGCAGACGCCCACCGCGCCGGCCGCGATCTGGCGCCGCGCCAGGGCCGCGCACTTGTGGGACTTGGCGTGAGGTCGAAGGGCCAGGCCCGCCGCCTTGGCGCGGCCCGCCATCCGCGCCACGTTGCGGTCGAAGGCGTCGAGGTCGATGATCCCCGCCGGCGTGGGAATTCGCCAGCGCGACCCGGGCTGGCCGATCAGCGCCAGGGACAGGGCGGTGGAGGGTCGGTCGGCCAGGCCGCCGAGCTCAGCGGTGATGGTCTCCAGGGGGCGTTCGGCGCTCATCGGCGGCTGCGTTTCAGGCCGCCCATCAGGCCGCGCATGATCTCGCGTCCCGCGGTGCTGGCCACGGTGCGAAGAAGCTGTTTGGCGAAGGTCTCGCCCATGGACTGGCGGTTCGAGGCGCGGGCCGTGGGTCGACGCGCGGGCGCCGGCTCCTCGCCCCAGGGCGCCGGGGTGGGTTGGGCTCGGCGTTGCTGAACCGGCGCCGCCGCGGCTTCGGCGGCCGCGGCCGTGCGGGCCGCCAGCTTCTCGAAGGCCGACTCCCGATCCTGGGCCTCGTCATAGAGACCCCGCACCGGGCTCTGCGCCATCACAGCGGCGCGTTCGGCGGGGGTCAGCGGGCCGAGCCGGGAATTGGGCGGCCGGATCAGGGTCTTCTGCACCACGGTGGGCGCCCCCTTCTCGTCCAGCATCGAGACCAGGGCCTCGCCGACCCCCAGGGCCTGGATCGCGTCGGCGGTGTCGAAGGCGGGGTTGGTGCGGAAACTGTCGGCGGCGGCCCGCAGGCCTCGCTGCTCGACGGGGGTATAGGCGCGCAGGGCGTGCTGGATGCGGTTGCCCAGTTGGCCCAGCACCGTCTCGGGGATGTCGGCCGGGTTCTGGGTGACGAAATAGACCCCCACGCCCTTGGACCGGATCAGCCGCACCACCTGCTCGACCTTCTCCAGCAGCGGCTTGGGGGCGTCGCGGAACAGCAGGTGGGCCTCGTCGAAGAAGAAGACCAGTCGAGGCTTCTCCGGGTCCCCCACCTCGGGCAACTCCTCAAACAGTTCGCTCATCAGCCACAGCAGGAAGGTGGCGTAGAGCCGGGGGCTGGCGATCAGCTTGTTGGCGGCCAGGATGTTCACATAGCCCCGGCCCGAGCCGTCGGTGCGCATCAGGTCGGAAAGCTGCAGGGCCGGCTCGCCGAAAAGGTTGGCCCCACCCTGGTCCTCCAGGGTCAGCAGCTTGCGCTGGATGGTGGCCACCGTGGCGGCCGAGACGTTGCCGTACTTCGCCCCCAGCGCCTTGGCGTTGTCGGAGGTGTAGGTGAGCGCCGCCTGCAGGTCCTTCAGGTCGAGCAGCAGCAGGCCTTCCTCATCGGCGGCGCGGAAAACCACCGTGAGAACGCCCTCCTGCACATCGTTGAGCTCCAGCATGCGGGAGATCAGCAGCGGCCCCATCTCGGAAACCGTGGCGCGGATCGGGTGGCCCTGCTCGCCGAACAGGTCCCAGAACACCACGGGCGCGGCGGCAGGGCGCATTTCCAGGTTCATCACCTTGGCGCGAGCCAGCATTTTTTCGTTGGGTGTTCCCGCCGCGGCGATCCCACAGAGGTCGCCCTTCACGTCGGCGGCGAAGACCGGCACGCCCGCGTCCGACAAGCCTTGCGCCAGGGCCTGAAGAGTCACTGTCTTGCCTGTGCCCGTCGCGCCGGCCACCAGGCCGTGCCGGTTGGCGCGGTCCAGCCGCAGGCTCTCGATATGATCGGAAAACCCGATCAGGACACCGTCGTCGGCCATGGGAACGCTCCTTGGAACTGTCGCGCCACGCTATCGCCAGCCGCCCCGTGTCGCCACGGGCAAGCGCAAACAATTGTCACGCGCGAGATCATTTCGCCAAACCCCGGAGATTTGGCTCAGCCTTGCCGGCCCAACCGAAATTCCCATGAACTACGCAGCATCGTCCCGGCGAAATCAGCGTACTGCTGACGCTGATTGACGCCGCCCGCGACCCCAAGGACAGTCGGCCCCATGCCCGCCGCCGTACAGACTTCAACCGTTTCCCGCACCTGCCTGGTCATTCTGGCCGTTATCGCGACAGGGGCCGCCATCTTCTGGCTGGCCGACATCCTGACCCCGCCGGCCATGGCCATGTTCCTGGCCATCGTGATCGACGGCTTCGCCCGGGTCCTGAAGCGACGCCTCCCCTGGATTCCGGGCCGCGCGGCCCTGCCCTTGGCCATCATGGTCTCCATTCTGCTGTTCGGCACGGCTCTGTTCGTGATCGCCGACAATGGCGTCAGCTTCGCCACCCAGCTGGTCACCTACACCCCAAAGCTCAACAGCCTGATCGCCCAGGTGGCCGCCGCCGCCGGAACGGGTGTCGCCCCCACCATCGACCAGTTGTTCATGCGACTGGACCCCAGCAAGTACATCGGCGACGTGGCGCGCGGGTTCCAGAACTTCGCCTCCAACGCCCTCTTCATTCTGATCTATCTGGGCTTCATCATCGCCTCTCGGCACGCCTTTGAGCGCAAGCTGGTCGGGCTGTCGGACAACCGAGCCGCGCGCCGTGAGGCCGTCGAGGCCTTCCAGCGCATTCGTGACGGGGTGGAGCAATATCTCTGGGTCCAGACCGTCACCGGCCTGATGATCGCTGTGGCCTCCTGGGTCGTCATGGCGGTGATCGGCCTCGACAATGCGGTGTTCTGGGCCTTCCTGATCTTTATCGCCTCGTACATTCCGATCATCGGCGGCGCCGTGGGCATCCTGGCGCCGCCGATCTTCGCCCTCATCCAGTTCGAGCCGTTCTGGCCGGCCCTCGTGCTCCTGGGCGTTCTGCAGTTGATCCAGTTCGTGGTGGGCAATGTGGTGTTGCCGCGCATGCAGGGCGACAGCCTGAACATAGACCCGGTGGTGGTCCTCCTCAGCCTCGCCTTCTGGGGCGCCATCTGGGGTGTGGCCGGCATGTTCCTTTCCACGCCCCTGACGGTGATGGCCATGGTGATCCTGGCCCAGTTCGATGGAACCCGCTGGGTCGCCGTCCTGTTGTCCGCCGACGGGGAACCCGAGAAACTGCGAGACCGGACGGCGCCGTTCGCAGCCGACGAGAAGTCAAAACCGAAACGCAAGCCTGCCGTCACGCAAGCGTGAGACGGGCTGCAACACCGGGGTCTTAAACTTGGCCGTTCAATGCCTATCTGAGTGTGGCTCGGGCAAGACCCGACACCTCGACGCCCGCTTTCTCAGCCCCCGGGTGACGCGAGGACCGAGTGTTTCGCCACCCCCCCTAGGCGGAACCAGGCGCCGCCGGACACTCTCCTCCGGCGGCGTTCTCGCGTCCGGAGCCCGTCGATGACCCGCCGCACGAAATTCGCCAACGCCCTGATCAAGGCCTTCCTGGCCCTGGTTCCGGAAACCGACGCCTGCCGCACCTTCGTCGAGCAGGCGGCCGCCGACGCCGCGCCCGACGAACTGCCCGAGCTGCAGACCGAGGATCTGGCCGCCGCGCTCGCCGACTTCTGGACCTTCGCGGAAACCCGCAAGGGCAAGGCCCCGGCCATACGCCTGGTGCATGGCGAGGGCGGTCTCGACCTGCTGGAAATCGTGCAGAACGACGCGCCGTTCCTGGTGGACAGCGTCATGGCGGAGATCGCCGATCAGGGCCTGTCGGTCCGGGCCATGTTCCACCCCATCGTCGCCGTCTCGCGCGACAAGAAGGGGGTCCGCGCGGCGACCGGAACGCCGCTCCGCGAATCCATGATCCAGGTGCTGCTGGAGACCGTGGGCAAGGACCGCGAGGCCGCTCTGCTGACGGGCCTCAAGACCACACTGGCCGATGTGCGCGCCGCGGTCGACGACTTCCCGGCCATGCTGGACCTGATGGCCCGCGCCATCGCCGAACTGCAGGCCGCGGCCCGGAGCGAGGTTCGCGATGAGGAGATCGCCTTCCTCTCCTGGCTGCACAACGAGCACTTCGTCTATCTCGGCGCCCGGGTCTACGAGTACCCCCGCCTGAAGAATGGCGACTACGCGCCGGAAGAGCCCCTCTTCCAGCCGCAGGACGGCCTGGGCGTGCTGCGAGATCCTGCGCGCACCGTGCTGCGCCGCTCCTCCGAGCCCGCCGTGCTGACCGCCCAGATCCGTTCGCGCCTGACCGATCCGCCGGTGACGGTGGCCAAGGCCAATCTCCGCTCCCGGGTCCATCGGCGCGGCTACATGGACTATGTGGGGGTCAAGCGCTACGGCGCCGACGGCAAACCCAGCGGCGAAATCCGCTTCGTCGGGCTGTTCACATCAGAAGCCTATGACGAACCGGCGCACGACGTGCCTCTGCTGCGGGCCAAGGTCGCCCACATCCTGGCCAAGGCCGGCGCCGCGCCGGGCAGCCACAACGAAAAGCGCCTCCGCAACATCGTCGAGAACCACCCGCGCGACGAGCTCTTCCAGGCCAGCGAGGCCGACCTGCTGGCCGCCTCGCTCGCCGTCCTGCACCTCTATGACCGTCCGCGGGTCCGGGTGTTCGAACGTCGCGACCCCTATGACCGCTTCGCCTCGATCCTGCTCTACGTGCCGCGCGAGCGCTACGATTCGGAGCTGCGGGCCAAGGCCGGCGAGATGCTGGCCAGGGCCTATGCCGGCCGGGTCTCGGCCTACTACCCCTATTTCTCCGACGCGCCTTTGGCGCGGGTCCACTTCATCATTGGCTTCACGCCAGGCGACCATCTCGACCCGGACCTGAGGCTGGTGGAAGCCGAGATCGCCCAGGCCAGCCGCACCTGGGAGGATCGGTTTGACGCCGCGACCCGCGCCAGCGGCCGGCCCACGGCGGAGGTCGCCGACATCCTGGGCCGCTATGCGAACGCCTTCCCGGCCGGCTACCGAGACCGCTATGACGCCGCCGAGGCCCTGGCTGACCTGGCGGTGATCGACAGCCTGGAGCCTGAGGAACCCGTCCGCGTCCGCGCCTATCGCCGGCCCGGCGACGGCAAGACCCGGTTCCGCTTCAAGCTCTATCGCCCCGGCGCCCCGGCGCCCCTCGCCGATGTCCTGCCGATCCTGGAGAACATGGGCCTGAAGGCCATGGTGGAGACCGGCTTTCCGGTCACCCGCGCGGGCGCCGATCCGGTCTGGATCCACGACTTCGAACTCGAC
Organism: Phenylobacterium sp.; assembly: GCF_037968635.1. GTDB lineage: Bacteria > Pseudomonadota > Alphaproteobacteria > Caulobacterales > Caulobacteraceae > Phenylobacterium. Next base: position 29,150 of record NZ_JBBKVV010000036.1, on the reverse strand, counting down.
GACGAGCGCGGCGAGCACCTGATCTTCGCCGAGGTCAAGGCCGCCTTCGAATACGCCTTTGTCGCGGTCTGGAGCGGCAAGACCGAGAACGACGGCTTCAACCGCCTGGTGCTGGAGCTTTCCATCACCTGGCGCGACGCCGCCCTCATCCGGGCGCTGGCCCGTCACCGCCAGCAGTCGGGCCTCGACCCCAGCCAGCGGGTGCAGGAAGAGGCGCTGTCAGCGCATCCGGGCGTCGCCCGCCTGATCCTGGATCTCTTCCGCACGAAATTCCATCCGGCGATCAATGTCAGTCTGGAGGCCCGCCAGACGCAGGCCGCCGCCGTGATGGCCGAGATTGTCGAGGCCCTGCAGCTGGTTGAAAGCCTGGACGACGACCGAGTGCTTCGACGCCTGGCCCTGCTGGTGGGCGCCATCAAGCGCACCAACTACTACCAGCCCAATCCCGACGGCTCGTCCAAGCCCTATATCAGCTTCAAGGTGGCGTCGGGCGAACTGGCCGACCTGCCCCTGCCCAAGCCGTTCCGCGAGATCTTCGTCTGGGCCACCCATGTCGAGGGCGTCCACCTGCGCTTCGGCCCCGTGGCCCGCGGCGGCCTGCGCTGGAGCGACCGGCGCGACGACTTCCGCACCGAGGTCCTGGCGCTGGCCAAGGCCCAGAACACCAAGAACGCGGTGATCGTCCCCGTTGGCTCCAAGGGCGGCTTCTATCCCAAGCAGCTTCCCAAGGGGGGCGCGGCCGACGCGATCCGTGCGGAAGGCGTCCGCGCCTACACGACGTTCCTGCAGGGCCTGCTGGACATCACCGACAACCTGACCCCCGACGGCAAGGTCATCCACCCGGAGAACGTCGTGGTCCACGACGCCGACGACCCCTATCTGGTGGTCGCCGCCGACAAGGGCACCGCCACCTTCTCCGACATCGCCAACGGCGTCGCCGAGTCCTACGGGTTCTGGTTGGGGGACGCCTTCGCCTCGGGCGGGTCGGCGGGCTACGACCACAAGGTCATGGGCATCACCGCGCGCGGCGCCTGGGAGGCGGTGAAGCGTCACTTCCGCGAACTGGGCAAGGACATCCAGAGCGAGCCCTTCACGGTGGTGGGGGTCGGCGACATGTCCGGCGACGTGTTCGGCAACGGCATGCTGCTGTCGCCGGCGACCCGGCTGCTGGCGGCCTTCGACCACCGGCATATCTTCCTCGACCCCGATCCGGACACTGCCGCCAGCTATGCCGAGCGGGCTCGCCTGTTTGAGCTGCCGCGCTCCTCCTGGGACGACTATGACCGTCAGCTGATCTCCAGGGGCGGCGGGGTCTTCCCGCGCAGCTTGAAGTCCATCCCGCTCTCCGCCGAAGTCCGCGCCATGCTGGAGATCAGCGCGGAGACCGCGACGCCGGCCGAACTGCTCTCAGCCATCCTCAAGGCGCCCGCCGAACTGCTCTATCTCGGCGGCATCGGCACCTATGTGAAGGCCCACGCCGAGGGCCACCTGGAGGTCGGCGACAAGACCAACGACGCCTTGCGGGTCAACGGCTCGGATCTGCGGGTCAAGGTGGTGGGCGAGGGCGCCAATCTGGGCCTGACCCAGGCCGGCCGCATCGAGTTCGCCCTGGCGGGCGGCAAGATCAACACCGACGCCATCGACAACTCGGCCGGGGTCGATAGCTCCGACCACGAGGTCAACATCAAGATCGCCACCGGCATCCTCGAACGGACCGGCGTCCTGACCCGGCCCCGGCGCGACAAGCTGTTGAAGTCGATGACCGACGACGTGGCGGCCCACGTCCTGGCCCATAACTACGACCAGACCCTGGCCCTCTCCCTGATGGACCTGGACGCCCCCGGCGAGCTCGAACCCCATGCCCGCTTCATGTCCAAGCTGGAATCCGAGGGTCGGCTGGACCGCACGGTGGAGGGCCTGCCCGATCTCGCCGTCATCGCCGCCCGCGCCGAGGCCGGCCTCGGCATGACCCGCCCCGAGGAGGCTGTCCTGCTGGCCTATGGCAAGCTGGAGCTGTCCCACGACATCGTGGCCTCCCGAGCCCCCGATGATCCGCACTTCGAGGCGGTGCTGGAGGGCTATTTCCCGAAGGGCCTGCGCAAGTACGACGACGCCCTGCGCCGCCACCGCCTGCGCCGCGACATCATCGCCACGGTGGTCGCCAATGACGTGGTCAATCGGTGCGGCCCGAGCTTCCCCTCGCGGCTTATGGCGGCGGCGGCCTGCGACATCCGCGCCTTCGTCGCTGGCTATGAGGCCGCCAAGGCGGTGTTGGAGCTGCCGGCCCTCTGGGACACGGTCGCCGCCCTGGATCCCACCATCCCCGGCCAGACTCCCGCCGCCGGCCAGATGGCCCTGTTCCGCCGGCTCGCCTACACGCTGCGGGGCGAGAGTTTCTGGCTGGCCCGCCGCGCGGCCCGCACCGGCGCCGGTGTGGCCGACCTCGTCAAACGCTACGGCCCCGGCACCGCGATCCTGCGCAGGCTAGGCGCCGACGTGTTGTCGGACGTCGAGCAGACCCGCACCCAGGCCCAGATCGACCGGCTGGTGGAGGCCGGCGCTCCGGAGGCGCTCGCCGTCCAGGTGGCCAACCTGCAGCCGCTCACCACGGCGGTGGACCTGGTGGACCTGGCCGAGGCCTCCTCCTGGGCCCTGCCCAATGTGGCCCGGCTCTATCACCAGACCGGGGCGGTCTTCGCCTTCGATCGCCTGCGCGCGGCGGCCGGCGGGTTCACGGCCGGCGACGGCTTCGAACGCACCGCCGTGCGCCGCCTGCTGGAGGACCTGCTGGCCGAGCAGGCGGTCCTGACCCGCTCGATCATGGCCTTCGCCGCCGGCGCCCAGGCGGGCGAGACGCCGGAGGCCGCCCGCAAGGCCATCGCCTCCTGGACCGCCCTCCGCCGCGAAGCCGCCGAGGCCGCCACCAGGTCCATCGCCGAGATCGAGGCGGCCGGCGGCGGTTGGACCTTCGCCAAGCTCACCATCGCCAACGCCGCCTTGCGGGAGCTCGCCGCCAACGCCACGGAGGGGGTCGCCAAGCGGTAAGAAATTATGCGGCGAGCTCGGCGCGGCGGCACCAGCGGTCGAGGTCCCGCTCCCGGCCCATCAGGGCCAGGCCCGAGGCGATGGACTCCAGTTCGCTGCCGCTCTCGATCCGGCTGGGATCAAAGCGACGGTGGAAGATGGCCCGGACCGCCGGCACCAGGGACGAGCCGCCGGTCAGGAAGATGCGGTCAATCTGGTCGGGCCGCAGGCCCGCGTCTGCCAGGGCCTCGTCGACGGCGGTCTCGATCAGGCCGAGCTCCGGCGCGATCCACCCCTCGAACTCGCTGCGCGCCACGTCGCGCACGATCTCGATGCTGCCGGCCGCGAAGCGGAACGGGGCCGAGCTGTCGCGCGACAGCGCCTCCTTCAGCCGGCTCACCGAGCGGTACAGCAGGTAGCCGTAGTTCTCGTCCAGGGTCTCCACCAGGCGGGCGATCTTGTCGGGCTCGACGGCCTCGCGCACCAGTTTGCGGATCTCGCGCATGTCGCGGCTGGCCCGCATCAGGGCCAGCTGGTCCCAGCGCGCGAAGGTGGAATAGTAGCGGTTGGGGATCGGCAGGGTCTTGCCGAAGGAGGTGTAGCTCGACCCCTTGCCCAGTTCCGGCGACACCAGGTGGTCGATGATCCGGTAGTCGAAGGCGTCGCCGGCCACGCCGACGCCTGAGCGCCCCAGCGGCGTCGACTGGATCTCGCCGCCCTCGCGCGAAAACCGGATGATCGAGAAGTCGCTGGTGCCGCCGCCGAAGTCGCCCACCAGCACCGTGGCGTCCGCCTTCAGCTCCCGGGCGAAGAAGAAGGCCGCGCCAACGGGCTCATAGGCGTAGAGAATCTCCTTGAAACCCAGCCGCGCGAAGGCCGTGTCGTAGCGGCGCAGGGCCAGTTCCGGATTGGGCGCCCCGCCGGCGAAGGTCACCGGCCGGCCGACGATCACCCGGTCGGGCAGGCTCGAAAGCCCCGCGCCGGCATGGTCGCGCATCTTCAGCAGGAAGGCCGAGAGCAGGTCCTCGAACTGATAGCGCCGCCCGATGATCTGGGTCTCGGTGAAGCTCTCCGAGGCCGCGAAGCTCTTGAAGGACTGGATGAAGCGGGTCTCCAGCGGGTCCTCGACATAGGCGTCGATGGCCCAGGGCCCGGCCTCCACCGTGCGGTCGTTGGGCCGCTCGGCCGGCGCGTGGAAGCTGATCGCCGAGCGGAAGGCGAACAGCTCGCCCTCCGGCGCCGGGAAGTTGACCAGGCTCGCCGCGCCGCTGTCGCCGGCCAGCGCCACCACCGTATTGGTGGTGCCGAAATCGATGCCGATCGTCCCGGCCATGGCGCGTTCCTTTGAGAGGGTGAGAGGCGACGGATCCCCACCCACCCGAACGGCGCGCGATCCGCTAGTTCGTGAGGCAGGCCCGACGCATCAGGCCTCCACCAGGTCCTGCTCGTAGGCGGCCACGGTGGCCATCTGCAGGATGCGGCTGACCGAGGCCGAGAGCGGGCAGATCTGCACCGACTTCGACAACCCCAGCAGCAGGGGCCCGATCACCGTGGCCCCGCCGACCGCCTTGACCAGCTGGGTGGAGATGGCGGCCGAGTGGATGGCCGGCATGATCAGCACATTGGCCGGGCCGGTCAGGCGCATGAACGGGTAGTTGACCCGCTTTTCCGGATCGAGCGCCAGCTCCGGCGGCATCTCGCCCTCGTACTCGAAGTCGACGTCCATCTCGTCGAGCATGGCCACGGCGTCGCGCACCTTCTCGCTGCGCAGCCCCATGGGGTTGCCGAAGGTGGAATAGGACATGAAGGCCAGGCGCGGCGTGTAGCCCAGCGAGGTCACCGTGCGCGCCGCCTGCAGGGCGATCTCCACCAGTTCGTCGGCCTCGGGCATCTCCGTGACGTTGGTGTCGGCGATGAACAGGGTGTGGCCCTTGGCCAGCACCACGCTCATGCCCATGACCCGGCCGTCCGGCAGCGGGTCGATCACCTGCAAGACCTCCTCCAGCACCTGGTCGTAGGAGCGCGTGACCCCGGTGACCATGCCGTCGGCGTGACCGAGCGCCACCATCGAGGCGGCGAAGGAGTTGCGGTCCTGGTTGATCAGCCGCTGCACGTCACGCTTCAGGAAACCCTGCCGCGCCAGCCGACCATAGAGATAGTCCACATACTGCGGGTTCTTGTCCGACAGCCGGGCGTTGATGATCTCCAGCTTGACCACGTCCGGGTCGAGGCCCGCCAGGGTCATGTTCTCGCGGACCAGGTCCTCGCGGCCCACCAGAACGGCATGGCCCAGGCCCTGGCTCTCGAAGGCGTAGGCCGCCCGGATCACGCTGGGTTCCTCGCCCTCGGCGAAGACGATCCGCTTCTTGGGCGCCGCCTGCACCGTCCCCTGCAGCTTCTGCAGGAAGGCCGCGGTGGGATCGAGCCGCTGGGCCAGCGAAGCGCGATAGGCGTCCATGTCCTCGATCGGCTTGCGGGCGACACCGGTGTCCATGGCCGCCTGGGCGACGAAGGGCGGGATGTACCAGATCAGCCTGGGATCGAAGGGCGAGGGGATGATGTACTGCGGGCCGAACTTCAGCTGCACGCCGTGATAGGCGGCCGCCACCTCGTCGGGAACGTCCTCGCGGGCGAGCTGGGCCAGGGCGTTGGCGCAGGCGATCTTCATCTCCAGGTTCACCCGGCGCGCGCGCACGTCCATGGCGCCGCGAAAGATGTAGGGGAAGCCCAGGACGTTGTTGACCTGGTTGGGATAGTCGCTGCGCCCGGTGCCGACGATGGCGTCGGGGCGCACGGCGTGGACCTCTTCGGGGAGAATCTCAGGGTCCGGATTGGCCATGGCGAAGATCAGCGGATTGGGCGCCATCTTCATGATCATCTCTTGGGTCAGCACCCCCTTGGCCGACAGACCCAGGAAGACGTCGGCCCCCACCAGGGCCTCGGCCAGGGTGCGGGCGTCGGTGTCGACGGCATGGGCCGACTTCCACTGGTTCATGCCCGCGCTGCGGCCGCGATAGATCACGCCGGTATTGTCCACGGCGATGCAATTTTCGCTGCGCACGCCCATGGCCTTGATCAGGTCCAGGCTGGCGATCCCCGCCGCCCCGGCCCCGCACAGCACCACCTTCACGTCCTTCAGGGCCCGGCCGGTGATGTGGCAGGCGTTGATCAGGCCGGCGGCGGAGATGATCGCCGTGCCGTGCTGGTCGTCGTGGAACACCGGGATATCCAGCAGTTCCTGCAGTTCGGTCTCGATGCGGAAGCACTCGGGGCTCTTGATGTCCTCGAGATTGATGCCGCCGAAGGTCACGCCGATGTTCTTGATCACCGTGATGACCTCGTCCGGGTCGGTGGCCGAGACCTCGATGTCGATGGAGTCGACGTCGGCGAAGCGCTTGAAGAGCACGCTCTTGCCCTCCATCACCGGCTTGGAGGCCAGGGCTCCCAGATTGCCGAGGCCGAGGATCGCGGTGCCGTTGGAGATCACCGCCACCAGGTTGCCCTTGGACGTATAGTCGTAGGCCAGCTCCGGGTTCTCGGCGATGGCCAGCACCGGCACCGCGACGCCCGGCGAATAGGCCAGGCTGAGGTCACGCTGCGTCGCCATCGGCTTGGTGGCGACGATCGCGATCTTCCCGGGCGTCGGGTACTTGTGGAAGCTCAGGGCTTCCTCATCGGTGAAGGTGCGTTTTTCAGCGTCGCTCATAGGGGCGGCGGGTCCTTGGGCGCTAAGGTCTTGGGAACGAAGGGCGCCAACCTACAGAGGCCGGCGCCCTGAAACAACCTGCCCTGGGCCAAAGCTTGGCCGGGCGAGGGAATGGCAGATCAGCCCGCGCGGCGGGCGGCCAGGGCGGCCTGCATTTCGCCCAGCACCTTGGCGGCGCCCGGCTCCTGCTGCACCCGGCCCCAATAGGCGGCGACCTTGGTGTGCTTGGCCAGCTGGTCGCCCTTGCCGAACACCATGCCGAACACGCCCACGAACATCAGCACGGGAACCAGGGCGCAGTCGGCTGTGGTGATCGCGTCACCCACCGCGTACCGATCCTCGGTCATGAAGACATTCAGGTGCTCCAGGCCGCTCTCCAGCTTCACGAAGGCGTCGTCCACCACGGCCTGATCACGCGTTGCGGGATTCATCTGACCAAAAAGCGCGCCACCGCTGGCCATCACATAGAGCTCGGCCACCCGGGCGATCAGCCGGCCGCGGGCGATATCGACGGGCTTGGCGGCGCGCAGGCCGGCATCGGGGAAGGCGTCGGCCAGATACTCGACAATGGTGTCGCTCTCCGGGATCACCGTGCCGTCGTCCAGCACCAGGGCCGGCAACTTGCCCATCGGATTGATCGCCAGATACTCGGCGCTCTTCAGGTCCGCGGGGTGCGGCAGAATCTCGACGGGCAGGTTCTTGGCGTAGATGGCCACCCGGGGACGTGCGGCGAACGGCGAGAGTTCGGCGGAATAGAGCTTCATGGCGTTTCCTGATGAGGTTCGGCGCGCCTCCTCGAAGCGGGCGCGCTGAGGGGGGAACCCATAGTCGTCGCCGTCGCCGGAAACCAGGGCCTGGCCTACCGCCCCGCCCGACCGCAGATCAGATCCACCACCGAGGCCCCCATCGCCTTGAGGGTCGCGAGATCGGCCCCGGACCTCGCCCGCACCGCCATGCCGTTCAGCACCCCGGTCGCCACCCGCGCCATGCCCGCCGCATCACTGGAGCCCGGCAGGTTGCCAACCTCCATGGCGCGGGAGATTCGCGCCTCGAAGGCCGCGTCGATCTCGGAGAGCGCGTTCGCCAGCACGGCGCGGATGTCCGGATCGTCCACCGCCTCGGTCACCGCCGTGCCGATCAGGAAACAGCCGCGCGGCCCGGCCTCTCCGCGCCTGTAGATCGTCGCCGCGGCCTCATAGACCCGGGTCAGGGCGGCGCGCAGGTGTTCCTCGGGCGCCATGGCCGCCGCGAGGCCGGCATTGGTTTCGGCCCGGGACTTCTCCAGGGCCTGGAGGTACATGGCCTTCTTGTCGCCGAACGCCCCGTAGAGGCTGGGCCGGTTCAGGCCGGTGGCCGCCGACAGGTCATCCAGGGACGTCGCCGCGTAGCCGGTGTTCCAGAAGGCGGCGCGCGCCTGGTCCAGCGCCACGTCGGGGTCATAGCTGCGCGGGCGGCCGCGAGGCCGGGGCTTCTGTACCACTTCGAATCAAATCCCAGAGGCGATTAATTTACTACCGTTAAGGACTTTATTGCCGGGCGCCAGCAGGTATTTGGCCCCTCTGCAGGTATGCGGCCCCTCTGCAGGTTGAGGAACTCGCGCTGTGCGGGAAGCTCTTTTCATACCAAATCGCATATAATGATTGACCGCTTTTATTTTGTATCAGACGGTATGTAAATCAATGGACCGGAGGACGTCATGGAACTCTATTTCTCACCCCTCGCCTGCTCGCTCGCCTCGCGCATCACCGTCTATGAGGCCGGCGCGGAGGCGCAAGTCGCCCTCCAGCGGGTCGACACAAAGACCCAGACAACCTCTGACGGCGCCGACTACCGGGCCATCAACCCCAAGGGCATGGTCCCGGCCCTGCGCACCGCGGGCGGCGACATCCTCACCGAGAACGCCGCCATCCTGCCCTTCATCGCCGACCAGTTCCCGGCGGCGAACCTGGCCCCGGCCAGCGGCCTCGAGCGCTCGCGCCTGGCCCAGTGGCTCAGCTTCATCGGTTCGGAACTCCACAAGAGCGTTTTCACCCCGCTGCTGAGCCCCAAGGCCAATGACGGCGCCAAGACCTATGCCCGCGAGGCCGCCCCGGCCCGCCTGGCCTATCTCGACGCCCATCTCTCAGGCCGCGACTATCTGCTGGACCGCTTCAGCGTCGCCGACGCCTATCTCACCGCCGTGCTGAACTGGGCGCAGTTCGTGGGGATCGACCTCAAGGCCTGGCCCTCCGTCGCCGCCTACTACGCCCGCGTCACCGCCAGGCCTCACGTCGCCCGCGCGATGCAGGAGGAAATGGGGCTGCTCCAGGCGGCGTAAGAGCTCACGCCAAACCAACGTCATCCCGGCCGCAGCGTAGCGGAGAGCCGGGACCCAGGGGCCACGCTCTCCGCCCCTGGGTCCCGGCTCGGCCTGACCTCCGTCCGGGATGACGGCAAGGGTTCTTGACCCAACCCTCACCCACGCGGGACAAGCGATGTCAGGCCACACCCTGCATCTGGAGAGACCCCGCTGACCGCTCCCATCCGCATCGCCATCGCCGGCGCCCTGGGCCGCATGGGCCAGGCGATCGCCGCCGTGGTGGAGGCCCGTGACGACGTGGTCCTGGTCGCTCGCTTCGATCGCCCCGACATCACCGCCGAGGGCCTGGTGAGCCGCGACGCGGCCCTGGCCGCCTGCGACGTGGTCATCGACTTCACCACGCCCGCAGCCTCCTTGGCGCTCGCCCAGCACTGCGCCCAGCGCGGCGGCCCGGCCCTGGTGATCGGCGCCACCGGCATTTCCGACGCCGAAGGCGCCCTTATCGACGCCTGCGCGGCGAAGATTCCCATTGTCCGGGCCCGCAACTTCTCACTCGGGGTCAATATGCTGATGAGCCTGGTCACTCAGGCCGCCAAGGCCCTCGCCGCCAGCGACTACGACATCGAGGTCTTCGAAGCCCACCACCGCCGCAAGGTCGACAGCCCCTCGGGCACCGCCCTGATGCTGGGGGAAGCCGCCGCGGAGGGCCGGGGCGTGACCCTGAACGACGTCGCCGACCGTGGCCGCGACGGCGTCAATGGGCCGCGCAAGACCGGCGACATCGGCTTTTCCGTCATGCGCGGCGGTGACATCATCGGCGAGCACTCGGTCATCTTCGCCGCCGAGGACGAGATCCTGACGCTGAGCCACTCGGCCCGCGACCGTGGCCTTTTCGCCCGCGGCGCCGTCCAGGCTGCCCTTTGGGTGGGAAGCAGGCCTGCGGGCCTCTATGACATGCAGGACGTCCTCAAGGGCTAAGGCGAAGAGTTTTTTATCGTTTCAGGGGCGATTTGCATGGCCGAAGACATCCTCATCCAGGACGCCACGAGCCAGCTCGCCGCCCTGCAGAGCAAGCGGATCTCCGCCGAGGAGCTGCTGAAACTGGCCCTGGGCCGGCACGAACGCCTGCACAAGCGCCTCAACGCCGTGGTCCATGCCGACCTGACCCACGCCCTCGAGCGCGCCCGCTCCATCGACGACACTCGGGTGAAGGACGGCCACCTCGGCCCCCTGGCGGGCCTGCCCATGACCATCAAGGACACCCTCGACGTCCAGGGCATGCCGGCCTCGGCGGGCCTCGACAGCTTCCGCCACCGAGTCTGCGAGGACGCCGACGCCGTGAACGGCGCGCGCCGGGCCGGGGCGGTGATCTGGGGCAAGACCAATGTCCCGGTCATGGCCGGGGACTGGCAGAGCTATAACGACCTCTACGGGACCACCAACAATCCCTGGGACGTCGAGCGCACCAGCGGCGGCTCCTCGGGCGGCGCGGCGGCGGCCCTGGCGGTCGGCATCACGCCCCTGGAGATCGGCTCGGACATCGGCGGCTCCCTGCGGGTCCCCGCCAGCTTCTGCGGCGTCTTCTCTCACAAACCCACCTGGGGCCTGGTCTCCCAGATCGGCCACATCCCGCCCCATCCGGGCGCCCATGCCGAGCGCGACCTCAACGTCATCGGCCCCATGGCGCGCTCAGCCCGTGACCTGCGCCTGCTGTTGTCGCTGATCGCCAACGGACCGGTGGCGGCCAGGGCGCCCGCCGCCGACCTCACCAAGACGAAGATCGGGGTCTGGATCGAGGAGGAGGGTTTCCCGTTGGACGGTGAAATTCTCACCGTTCTTGAGGGCTTCGTCACCCAGCTCGCCGAGGCCGGCGCCGAGATCGAGATCATCTCCAGCCCGGTCCCCACCGACCAGCTGATGGCGGCCTATCAGGTGCTGCTGGGGTCCTTGGTGGGGACCGACCTGCCCGAGGCCCAGCGCCGGCAGATGGCCTCCCTGCGCGGCGTCGCCAAGCTGGCCGTGACCCTCGGGGCCGACGAGCGGTCTTCCCTCGCCCAGGTGCGGGCCTATACCGCGACCCATGCCGAGTGGCTGGAGGCCGACGAGATCCGCTGCCGCCTCCGCGACGGCCTGAGGACCGTGTTCTCCAAGTACGACGTGATCCTGGCGCCGGTCAGCCCCACCGTCGCCTTCCCCCACAATCACAAGACCTTCAACAGCCGAAAGCTGACCCTGTCGGACGGCAAGACCATCCCCTACGACTCCATGTTGAACTGGATCGCGCTCGCCACCGCCTGCCACCTGCCGGTGACCACCGTCCCCGCCGGCCACGCCGCCTCGGGCCTCCCCGTCGGCGCCCAGATCATCGGCCCCCAGGGCGGCGACGCCAAGACCCTGGCCATCGCCCAGGCCATCGACGAGAACATCCGCGGGTTTGTGGCGCCGGCGATGGATTATTAGACGGGGTCGCCTGCGCCGAGGGCCCGCTTACGACAGGTCTGGATCAGATCGTCTTCGTCCGTGTCGATCTCCACCCACTCTTCGCCATGCGATCCTGATGCTGCGGCCCGGAAAACGCCGGCCGAAACCTCTCGGATGTCGAACCTCCAGCCTGGCAAGTCGTCGAATAGCTCGATCATCTCCGATCCTCCAGGTCGAGTCTAGACCGCGCCCGTCGAGCCGAACCCACCGGCCCCACGCGCCGTCTCGTCGAGGTCGCTGACCTCGGCCACCGCCGCCTGGATCACCGGGGCGATCACCATCTGGGCGATGCGGTCGCCCCTGCGGACGGTAAAATCTTCTGCGCCCAGGTTGATCAGGATGACCTTCACCTCGCCTCGATAGTCGGAATCCACGGTGCCTGGCGTGTTCAGACAGGTGATCCCCGACTTCAGCGCCAGGCCCGAGCGAGGGCGCACCTGGCCCTCGAAGCCGCGGGGGATCGCCATGGCCAAGCCGGTGGGCACGGCGAACCGGTCGCCCGGCCGGATCACCACCGGCTCGCCCTGCGGCACCGCGGCGCGCAGGTCCATGCCGGCGGAGTCGGCGGTCTCATAGGCCGGCAGAGGCAGTTCCAAATTATGCGCCAGGCGCTTGATGGGCAGGTTCACGAGAGCTCCTTCGCCATGCGCGCCGCCAGCTTGCGGGCGACGTCGGACTTTGCGGTCCGCTCCCATCGCTCGATTCCCTGGGCCGTGACGATAGAGACCGCGTTGTCGTCGCCCCCCATGGTGCCGGCGATGCTGACATCATTGGCCACGATCCAGTCGCAGCCCTTTTTCGCCAGCTTGGCCTGGGCGTAGGCCTCGACATTGTCGGTCTCGGCGGCGAAGCCCACCACCAGCTTGGGACGGGGGAAGCCCTTGGCGAGCGTCGCCAGGATGTCGGGATTCTCCACCAGCGTCAGCGACGGGGGACCGTCCGCGCCCTTCTTCATCTTCGAGCCGGCCTGCGTCTCGGGCCGCCAGTCGGAGACCGCCGCCACACAGACGCAGATATCGGCGGGCAGGGCCGCTTCGCAGGCGCTGAGCATCTCGCGGGCCGTCTCCACGTCCACGCGCCTGACGCCCAGCGGGGTGGGAACCGCCACGGGGCCAGCCACCAGGGTGACCTCGCAGCCCAGTTCGGCCAGGGCGGCGGCGATGGCGAACCCCTGCTTGCCGCTGGAACGGTTGGTGAGCACCCGGACCGGGTCGATGGGTTCGGCGGTGGGGCCGGCGGTGACGATGGCTCTGCGTCCGGCGAGCGGCTTCGCCGCGGGGCCCTGCAAAGCCTTCATGATGGCGGCGAAGATCTCCGGCGGTTCGGCCAGGCGGCCAGGGCCGAACTCGCCGCAGGCCATGGCCCCCTCGTCGGGCCCCACGAAGGTCACGCCGTCGGCGGCCAGGGTCTTGAGGTTCCGCTGGGTGGCCGGGTGGTTCCACATCCGCACGTTCATGGCCGGCGCCATCAGCACCGGCTTGTCGGTGGCCAGCAGGGTCGTGGACGCCAGGTCGTTCGCCAGTCCGCCCGCCGCCTTGGCCATCAGGTCGGCGGTGGCCGGCGCCACCACCACCAGGTCTGCGGAGCGGGAAAGCTGGATGTGGCCCATCTCCGACTCGTCATCCAGGGAGAACAGCTCGGAATAGACGCGGTCTTCGCACAGGGCCGAGAGGCTGAGCGGGGTGACGAATTGGGCGCCGGCGGCCGTCAGGATCGGCCGCACCGCGACGCCTGCCTTGCGCAGCAGCCGCACCAGTTCGAGGCTCTTATAGGCCGCGATCCCGCCGCCCACGATCAGGAGAATCCGCTTTTCCGACAAGGCTTCGCGCCTCCCTTGTGAAGGTCCCCGGTCATAGGCCAAACAGACCCGCTGGACAAACCCGCCAATCTGTTCTTAATTTGTTCCAGCTTCACTTGGGCGATTATATACTTTGCAAACCGCCTTCCCAGCCGGAGCGCTGGTGATATGGTGAAGGCATGGGAGAGTCGGGGCCGACAGATCCGAACGAGATCATCCGCAAGGTGGCGGAAGCGGGTATGGGCATCCGCTTCGGGCGGGGCGTGGTCGCGAAGACTGGCTACGCAATGCTAGCCCTCCTCGCCATTTGGCTAGGAATAGTCTGGAAGCTTGGCCCAGACCTAATGCAGAATCTGTTTTTGGTTGGGACCGGCCTCGTCGCGAGCGTTCTAGTTGTGTGGTGGATTTCGGCGACCCAACGATTCGCTGAGCGAAATCCGGCTCAAGCGATGTTAGATGGTGCGGAATTTGTTGAGTACAAGCGATTTGAAGCTCAAGTGAAGGGCGGGACGCTTACACTACCGCTCAATAGCGCGCCTCAGATTATCCAGGCGGATGCGTCTGAAAATGGCTAGCTATGTTCTCATTGCTGTCCACTACGGCACTCAAACAAAGAGAAACGAAGAGATTTCGGCAAAAATCGGCCGCGCAAAAGACTGGGCGAAGTTCATGCCGAGTACGTGGTTGATATGGACCGGCCTTTCTCCGGCGGCTTGGTTTGATAGAATCTCTCCGTTGTTAGCGAAAAACGACACGTTGTTTGTCGCGGAAGTGACTTACAATTGGAAGGGTCGCGTCCCGCCCAATGTCGCGGAATGGGTGGAGCGAGGCCGCACCGACGATATGGACGGCGAGTGACCGACTTTAGGGCTTGCTGCGATCCGGTCCTGGCGGCGTCTTCGTTGCGATAAAGGTTGTATAGCCCCGGTTGGCGAATCGGAGGTTGTATTGCATTGTGGGTTTTGGCGCGCTTGATGCCTCTAGTTTTGGCCCAACTCCGGCCACCCATTTCCTTCAGGAAAACAGCAGCTTGACTCCGAAAAACGCCTTAACTCCGGCCACCTCCATACAGCTAAAGTTCGACTTCGGGATTGAGGTCGAGAAGGTCGTCGGCGGCGTTGAGATGGGGATTCTGGGGAATGGTATCCCCTACCTCACCCAGCGCGGCTTGGCCGCAATGACGGGCGCCGCACGTTCGACCATTCAAGAGCTTACGACGGAGTGGGAGCAGGCCCAAAAGACGGGCGTCTTTCCAAAAGGGAGGATGCAGTTTTTCAGTGAGTATCTAAGCCCCAAGGGGTTTGATGAGCAGCAGCTTTTCCTTGAAATCAACAAGGACGGCACGCCGCACTACGCTTATCCAGACATCGTCTGCATGGCGATGTTGGAGTACTTCGCGTTCGAGGCTCAGCGTACCAACGAAACGGCGATTAAAAACTACAGGAGCCTCGCTCGATTCGGGCTTCAGCAGTTCATCTACGAGGCGCTCAATTACACGCCCGAGGATAAGTGGAAGCTCTTTAACGCCCGCGTTTCCATCCTCAAAGATAGCGTTCCATTCGGGTATTTCAGCATCTTCAAGGAATGCAGCGGCCTAATGGTCGACCTTATTAACGCCGGCCTGACGGTGAATGAGCACACAATGCCAGACGGCAGCGTGGGCACGACATGGGGGCCATACTGGACGGCAAATGGTCTTGAGGAGAGGTTCGGGGCACGCATCCAGTACCCCCACTACTTTCCAGCAGAGATGCCCCAGAGCGCGAGCAATCCGCAACAAGCGTGGGCTTACCCCGACGAGGCTCTACCGGAGTTTCGAAAGTGGTTTCGAGCGGTGTACCTCAGGACCAAGTACCCGTCCTACATCCTTAGAAAGGCCAACCTTCTGCCGGGCGGTAAGATGGAGGCGGCGAAGCTCGCTTCAATGTATGAGGCCAAGCAGATCGGCGACCGCTAGTCACCGAGCGGCTCTGGCGGCGTAGGCGTCTTCGTCGCGATCTTCTTCAGCGTCTCTTCGAAGTGGGCGGGGTCTTCGTCGGCCTCTAGCTGGCGGGCGAGGTCTTCGAATTTATCCCGCTGTGGTTTCGGCGGTGATTCGTGTGCCATAGCTGCACCATCCATGCCTGAGCGCTTCATAATCTTCTGTGACGAGTCCGTTGAGAAGGGCCGATATTACTCTCACTTCTACGGGGGCGCACTTGTTCGTGCCGACGACCGCGAGGCGCTAGAGCGCGAGATTACCGCGAAGAAGGAAGAGCTAAATTTCCGCGGCGAAGTGAAGTGGACGAAGATAACTGCCAACTACGCTGACAAGTACGTTGAGCTAGTCGATTTCATATTCGACCTCATTGCGTCAGGCCGCATCAAGATGCGGATCATGTTTACGCAAAACTTGAATGTGGCGCCGGACTTCGACGAGGAGAGAATCGGAAACGAATATTTTCTCCTGTACTATCAATTCATCAAACACGCCTTCGGTCTGCGGTACTGGCGGCAGGAAGACAACCACGAGACAGCCGAGGTTTCCGTCTACATCGACGACCCGCCCCAGGCGGAAGCCAAGTTTGATGAGTTCAGGAATTACATAGCGTCACTCTCGTCTTACCCGGTGTTCAGCCAGGGCGGTGTTTCGATTAGCAGGTCGGAAGTCGCGAAAATCGACTCTCACGCCCACGGCATACTCCAGGCCTTGGATATCGTGCTGGGCGCGGTCCAATCGCGGCTCAATGAGGTGCATACGAAGCCTGCTCCGCCGGCAAGACGCCGAAGCAAGCGCGCACTCGCGAAAGCGATGGTTTACGCTCGGATCAAAGATCGGATCTGGGAGACGATGTACCCGCACTTCAATGTGGGCACGAGCACGGCCTCACCGAACAAAGTGGAGCGCTGGAACCACGCTTACCGTCACTGGTGCTTCATCCCTTCGGGGAGCACTACGGATCGAACGCGAGGTAAAAAGAAGAAGTGAGCCCCACCAGAGCTCAGGCAACCCCAAGTGGAACTCAGGGCTTAACACCGGCAGGGCTCTTGACAATGTAACGATTCGGCGCCTGTAGCGCCAGCTATCTTTTGTCGAACAAGTGGACTACAGCGACGATTCGCGCTTCCTGTTGCGGTGCGGCTTAGTTCGCCACCGGGACCGTCTGCGGCGCTTTCGTTTCTTGGGTTTCGGCTCAGTGGGCCGTGTCAGTTCCCCCTCGGTACGTCAGGCGCTTGCCGACCACACCTTGCAGCGCCGTCATGGCGCGGGCGGTGTCGTCCACACCCAGCGCCGCACGGTTCGAATAGCGGAAGTCGAACTCAGCCAGATAGCGGTGCATGTGCTTCTTGGAGGCGTGTTGATAGACGCCCTTCATGCCGCGCTTGAAGATCGAGAAGAAGCCTTCGACCGTGTTCGTGTGGATCGTGGCGTCCAGCTTGGAGACGTACTCGCCCTTGCCGTGGTGGGTGTGGCCGTGTTGGGCCAGCGTCTTACCCACGCGGGTGTAGATGCCAGCTTCGTCGGTCATGAGGCGCGCTTCCTTGGAGAGGTTTGCGCTCACGATCTCAGTGATGATCTTGGAGTTCACGAACTCGACCACGCGGCTGCTGGCAGCGCCGGTTTCACGGTCCAGCAGGGTCAGCACCTTGATCTTGTGATTGTAGCCGCGCGTCTGCTTCGGCTCGGCGGGGTCAAAACCGATGTAGGTTTCATCAGCTTCCACCGCGCCGCCGCCCTGGCCGAACGGCGCCAGCTGGCCGGTACGCATGGCCTCGCGGATACGATGGCTGAGGAACCACGCCGTCTTGTAGGTGACCTCAAGCGTGCGGTGCAGCTGGTGAGAGGAAACGCCCTTCTTGCTGGCCGTCATCAGGAAGATCGCCTGTAGCCACTTCGTCAGGGGCAGCTTGGACTCCTCGAAGATCGTGCCCATGCGAACCGTGAACTGGCTCTTGCATTGGCCGCACTTCTTGAGGCCGTAGCGGACGCGCTTCTCAGGGTTCGGCTTGATCGCCGTGATGCGCTCGAAACCGCCGCACTTGGGGCACACCGGACCTTGCGGCCAGATGGTCGCTTCCACCAGGTCGAAGGCGGCTTGTTCGTCGTGGAAGTAGGGGCGGGCGAGAACGGACATGAGCTTGATTCCTTGTAGGAATCTTGTAGCTCAGATCATCGGGTTTGCAAAGTATATAATCGCCTTCACTTGGCCGTGCAGGGAGAGAACATGATGGCTGGGTTCAAACGGTGGATGAGCGCGGCCGCCGCGCTGCTTTTGCTGGCCGCCTGCGAGCGCCCCTCGGCGGTGGCGAGTAAGTCCTCCGACAGTAGCGGTTCTTCGGCGGCTTCGGCCTCCGACAGCGGGGAACATGCCTCGGCGACCGTCAGCGCCAACCGCCGCGACGAGGCCGTGCCGCAGGTGGATGGCAAGCCCATGTGGTCCTCCAGCCGCAAAGGATCGGCCCAGGAGAACGCCGCCAAGAGCTTCGAGCGCAACGGCGAGGATTTCGCCGCCAAGGACCTCGACGCCTTCGTGAAGAAGGCCCACGCCTTCGTCGACCATCCGCCGGCCGGGACCCAGACCCTGAAGCGGTCCAATGGCGACACCCTGTTCTATGACGCCAAGGGCAATGTCTTCGCCGTGGCCAACAGCGAGGGCGCGCCGCGCACCATGTTCAAGCCCGACGAGGGCGCGGCCTACTGGGACGAACAGAAGGCCCGAGAGTCCCGGCGCCAGTCAGCCAAGTCTGACCGCCGCAGCGGCGACGATGGATAAGCACATCATCCGCACCCGCGACCTGGACTGGTCGGCGCTGCAATCGGGTCGGCATCCCTTCAACCCGGACTCCGAGATGAAGATGGCCCGGCTGGGGGACCAGACCGGCATGAAGCGGGTGCTGACCAACCTCGTCCGCCTGCCGCCCGGCAAGGAGAGCTTCATCGCCCACAGCCACGCCGTGGAGGAGGAGTTCATCTTCGTGCTGGAGGGCGCGGGCCAGGTGATGCTGGACGGTGAGGCCCATCAGGTGGGACCCGGCGATTTCATCGGCTTCCCCACTGACGGCGTGGTGCACGGCTTGCGCAACACCGGAACCGCCGACCTGCTCTATCTGGCCGCCGGCGAGCGTGCGCGGGTGGAGGTGGCCGAAATGCCCAGCATCGGCAAGACCGCCGTCTTCCGGCCGGGACGGATCACGATGTTCGGAGATGACGGCGTCGAGGAACTGACCCCCGAGGAATGGGGCGCCAGGTCCCGCCTGCCCTAGAGGCGGCTCGCGAGCCAGAAGGCCATCGTGGCCACCAAAGCCCCGATGGCGAACCAGCGGGCCGGGTGCGCGTCTTCGGCCTCCACCACCGCCACGGCGGGCTGCGGCGGGTTTTCCAACAGCCGGGCCAGATTGCGCAGAGCGCTGAGACCCTCATCGGCGAACCGTTTGACCTTGGCGGCCGGCGACAGCTCCCGAAGCATCCAGCGGCGCACCACCGGATCGGCGGCGGCCCAGATGTCGTGATCGGGACAGATGCGGCGGGCGACCCCCTCCACGGTCATCATGGTCTTCTGCAGCAGCACTAGTTCAGGCCGCAGCTTCATGTCGAACAGCGCGGTGATCTCGAAGAGTTGGATCAGCACCCGGCTCATGGAAATCTCGTTGGCTGGCCGCCCGAACACCTGCTCGCCCACCGCCCGCAAGGCCTGGGCGAAGGCCGCGGGACTGTGGCCGCCGGGGACGTAGCCGGCTTCGAAGTGAACCTGGGCGACCCGGTCGTAGTCCTTTTCCAGGAACCCCCAGAGGATCTCGGCGAGATACCGCCGCTCCGGCGCGCCGAGCCGGCCGATGATACCGAAGTCCACGGCGGTGACCTTGTCCGGCGCGGAGACGAACAGGTTCCCCTCGTGCAGGTCGGCGTGGAACACCCCGTGGTCCAGGGCCTGGGCCAGGAAGGCGCGGATCAGATTGTCCGCCAGGGCCTGGCGGTCGAGCCCCGGCAGGGTCAGGGCCGCGTCGTCGGACAGGGCCGTGCCGGGCGCCCATTCCTGGGTCAGGACCCGCTTGCCGACCCCCTCCCAGATGATCCTCGGGGTCGACATGTAGCCGTCGCGGGCCATGACCTGGGCCAGCTCGTCGGCCCCGGCGGCTTCCAGGCGCAGATCGAGTTCCAGTTCCGTGGCCCGGATCACCGTAGCGGCCAGGGCCTGGGGTTCAAGCCGCCGCGCCATGAGGCTCCAGCGCTCCGCCAGGCGGCCGGCCAGGGCCATGACCTCGGAGTCCTGGGCGACCCGCAGGCTGATGCCCGGGCGCAGGACCTTTACCGCCACACGACGGCCGTCCAGCAGGATCGCCTCATGGGCCTGGGCCAGGGAGGCGGCGGCCACCGCGGACCCGAAGCTGGAGAACAGACTCTCCACCGGGCGGCCCAAGGTCAGCTCCACCTCGCGGCGGGCCTGGTCGGTGGGGAAGGGATCAAGCTTGTCCTTCAACCGGGCGAGGTCGAGGGCGAAGGGCTCGCCGAAGATGTCGGCCCGCGTGGAGAGAAGTTGACCCAGCTTTATCGCCACAGGGCCGAGGCGTTCCAGGGATCTGGCGAGGCGTTCGCCCGGGCGACCGACCTTGGAGGACGGTCCGGCCACCATCCGCGACAGATTTGCGAGGAATTTCAGGCCCGGCGGGTAGAGGGCGTCCAGTTCACGGGGCAGCAGCGCATCGTTGCGCGCCAGCAGAAGACCGGCCGACATCAGCCGACAAGTGGCCGTCAGGGTCCCCACCGATCAGACAGCCCAACCGTGGTGCAGGGCCGCGACCCCGCCGGTGAAGTTGGTGTAGCCGGCCCGGCTGAACCCCGCCCGGGTGATCAGATCGACGAAGCTCTTCTGGTCGGGAAAGCGACGGATGCTCTCCACCAGGTACTGATAGGAGGCGCGGTCCTTGGCCACCAGCTCGCCGATCGCCGGGATCACCTTGAACGAATAGGCGTCATAGGCCTTCCGCAAGGCTTCCGTGGCCGGCTGTGAGAACTCAAGGCACAGGAACCGGCCGCCAGGCTTCAGAACCCGGCGCGCCTCGGCCAGGGCCTTGGAAATGTCGGTGACGTTGCGGATCCCAAAGGAGATCACATAGGCGTTGGCGCTGGCGTCGGGCAGCGGCAGGCGCTGAGCGTCGCCGACGGTCCAGGTGATCTCCGGCTCCCCGCCGCGCTCGCGGCCGGCGGCGATCATCTCGGCATTGTAGTCGATGATGTGGATCGCCGCATCGTCGCCACCCCGGCGCAGCTGGGCGGCCCGCGCCATCTTGGCGAAGCGCCGGGCCATGTCGCCGGTGCCGCCGGCGCAGTCGACGATCACCTCTCCCGGCTGCGGGTTCAGGCGCGCGGCGGTGGCGTCCTTCCACAGGCGGTGTACGCCGGCGCTCATCAAGTCGTTCATCAGGTCATAGCGGCCGGCGACCTTGTCGAAGACCCCGCGCACCAGGCGCGGCTTCTCGGCGGGGTCCACGTCGCGGAAACCGAAGGTGGCGGCAGGTCCTGTCATGGCTCTGGGTCTTAGACCGCAAGCCCCGCCCGCGCCAGCCTCGCGCTTGAGCCCCAGGGCGACCCATGCCACTTCAGGGCCATGCCTGAACTTCCCGAGGTCGAGACTGTGCGGCGCGGCCTGGCGCCCGTGCTGGAGGGCCAGAGGCTCTCCCGCGTGGAGGCCCGCCGCGCCGACCTGCGCTTCCCGTTTCCCGAAGGCTTCGTCCAGCGCCTGACCGGCGCGACGATCCAACGCCTTGAGCGCCGGGCCAAGTACCTGATGGGGGTGCTGGACCGCGGCGAGACCCTGGTGATGCACCTGGGCATGAGCGGCCGCTTCGAGATCGCCCGGCCCGAGGGCGCGATCCGGCCCGGCGAGTTTGTCTATGCCCAAGACCCCGATCCCAAGCACGCCCATGTGGTGCTCGACACGCAGGCGGGGGGCCGGGTCACCTATTATGACCCCCGCCGCTTCGGCTACATGGCGCTGATCGAGACCGACAAGCTCCAGGACCATCCGTGGTTCGCGGGCCTCGGCCCCGAGCCCCTGTCGGCCGCCTTCAACGCCGAGGGTCTGGCGGCGGCCTTCGCCAACCGCAAGCAAGGCCCCAAGACTCTCTTGCTGGACCAGCGCGTGGTGGCGGGGCTGGGCAATATATATGTCTGTGAGGCGCTTAACCGCGCGCGCATCTCGCCCTTCAAGCCGGCGGGTGGGATCGCAGCGAAAAAACTGCCGGGCCTGGTCACCATCATCCGCGAGGTGCTGGAGGAGGCGATCGAGGCCGGCGGCTCCACCCTGCGGGACTATGCCAGCGCTGATGGGGCCCTGGGTTATTTCCAGCACCGCTTCCGCGCCTATGGCCGGGAGGGTCAGCCCTGCCTCAATGACGGGTGCACCGGCGTCATCGCCCGCGAGGTCCAGGCGGGCCGCTCGACCTTCTTCTGCCCCGTTTGCCAGAAATAACATCCGCTCATCCCGGCGGAGGGTCGGGTTGATTGGCGAGCCATTCCACTGCGCCGGAAAGCCTCCTAGGTTTCCACCCATGTTCAAGCTTGGCCTGCTCGCCCTGACGGCGCTCCTGTCCGCAAGCCCCGCCCTGGCCAAGCCGCCGATCTGGGTCGTGCGGGACGCCGATTCCGAGATGGTGATCTTCGGTTCGGTCCACGTCCTGCCCCCCGGCCTGGACTGGCGGCCCGCCGAACTGGATGGCGCCTTGGACACGGCCGAGGACCTTTGGTTCGAGCTCCCCATGGGCCAGGCCACCGAGACCGAGATCGCCGGACTGGCGGCCTCAAAGGGCGTCCTGCCCCCAAGTCAGACCCTCAGCGCCCTGCTCTCGCCGGCCGGCGCCAAGGCGCTGGCCAAGGCCAGCGAGAAGTATGGGCTGGCCCCCGGCTTCCTCGACCGGCTGGAGCCCTGGTTCGCCGAGGTGGCCCTGGCCGGGGCGGAATTCCGGGCCGAGGGGGCCAATACGGACTCCGGCGTGGAAAAGTCGGTCAACGGCGCCGCGCCGGCCCGCGCCCAGAGAATGGCCTTCGAGACCGCCGCCCAGCAGATCGCCCTTTTCGACGAGGCGCCGGTCGCCGCCCAGATCGCCTCCCTCGAGGACAGCCTGGCGCAGATGGATAGGGATCCAGACGCCTATGACCGGCTGATCGCCGCCTGGATGGCCGCCGACACCGCCGCCCTGGAAAAGGACGCCCTGACCCCGCTCAGGAGAGCCTCGCCGGTGCTTTACGCCCGCCTGGTCAGCGAGCGGAACGCCGCCTGGACTCAGGTTCTGGATCAACGCCTGAAGGGCCAGGGCCGCACCGTGGTGGTGGTGGGCGTCGGCCACCTGCTCACCGCCGACGGGGTGCCGGCCCGGCTCAGGGCGCTTGGCTATTCCGTCGAGGGGCCGTAATCCGGCTCTCTACTCTTGGAAGGAGCCGGCCATGGCCTATGAGACCCTGATCGTCGAGACCACGGACGCTGTCACCCTGATCCGGTTGAACCGGCCAGAGGCGCTGAACGCCCTGAACAGCCAGCTCCTGGCCGAGTTGACCACCGCCCTGGACGCCGCCGAGGCCGACGAGACCGTCCGTTGCCTGGTGCTGACCGGTTCCGACCGCGCCTTCGCCGCCGGCGCCGACATCAAGGAGATGTCGGACAAGACCTACGCCCAGATGTTCGCGGCTGATTTCTTCGGCGCCTTCGCCCGAAGGATGGAGCAGTTTCGCAAGCCGATCATCGCCGCCGTCGCCGGCTACGCCCTGGGGGGCGGCTGCGAACTGGCCATGCTGTGCGACTTCATCATCGCCGCCGAGACCGCCAAGTTCGGCCAGCCCGAGATCAACCTGGGCGTCGCACCCGGCATCGGCGGCACCCAGCGCCTGACGCGCTTCGTCGGCAAGTCAAAGGCCATGGACATGATCCTGACCGCCCGGATGATGGACGCCGCCGAGGCCGAGCGCTCGGGCCTGGTCTCCCGTGTGGTGGCCCCCGACAAGCTGATCGAGGAGGCCATGGCCGCCGCCGCCAAGATCGCCGCCCAGTCGCCCCTGGCGGTGATGATGAACAAGGAACTGGTGGAGGCGGCCTACGAGACCACTCTGGCCACCGGCGTGGCCCTGGAGCGGCGCCTGTTCCACTCTCTCTTCGCCTTCGACGATCAGAAGGAGGGGATGGCCGCCTTCGTCGAGAAGCGGAAGCCCGCCTTCAAAGGGTCGTAAGACCCCGCTCATCCCGGCGAAGGCCGGGACCCAGGTGAAACCCCTTCCGGTTTCAGATGAGGCCATGTTGGAATGACGGATCACGCACCACCTTCCAGAGTGAATCTGGATCCCGGTCTTCGCCGGGATGAACGGTGTTTCAAATGCGGCTGATCGCATTCGGCGAGAGCTTTGTCGTCGGGGCCGGCGATCCCGACCATCTGGGCTGGGTCGGGCGGGCCATCCTGGGCCGCCGCGAGATCAGTCTCTATAACCTGGGCATCCGGCGCGAGACCTCTGACATGCTGGCCGCCCGCTGGGAGGGCGAGGCGCGCCTACGGCTGGTGGACTACGAGCCCATGCGGATCGTCTTCTCCTTCGGCTGCAACGACAGCCACCTGCTGGACGGCGCGCCGAGGGTGACGGTGGCGGAGAGCCTGAAGAACGCGCGCGTCATGCTGACCGGCGCCCGGGCCCTGGCGCCGGTCCTGATGGTTGGGCCGCCGCCGGTGGCCGATCCCGGGGTCTGCGCCCGCACAGAAGCGCTGAACGCCGCCCTGCTAGCCCTTTGCGCCCGGTTGCAGGTCCCCTTCATCGATGTGTTCCAGCCCCTGGAAGCCGGCGGCCTGTGGCAGGCGCAGGCCGCCGCCTGGGATGGCGCCCACCCCGGCGCGGCGGGCTATCAGCAGATGGCCGACCTGGTGGCGGCCCACCCTGCCTGGCGGCGTTTCACCGAACCTGCGGAATAGCGTCCGAGCCGCATTGACCCGCAAGGAACCTTCCCGTATATCCGCGCCTCCAATTTACCCGCCCGAGCAAAGGTTCGGGCGCGAGCCGTTTTGAGAGCTGAAGCATGGCCAATACGCCTGGCGCCAAAAAGGCCGTTCGCAAGATCGAACGCCGCACCGAAGTCAACAAGGCCCGCCGTTCGCGCGTGCGGACCTATCTGCGCAAGTTCGAAGAGGCCCTGACCTCGGGCGACGCCGCCGCCGCCAAGACCGCCTTCGTCGAGGCCCAGTCGGAGCTGATGCGCGCCGTCACCAAGGGCGTCGTTCACAAGAACACCGGCTCGCGGAAAGTGTCCCGCCTGGCCGCCCAGCTCAAGAAAATGGCCGCTGCCTAAGCTTGCGGCGCCGAGCTTCTAGCTCTGAAGCTAAACGTCTGAAATAGTTCGATATTCTGACACACCCGCTGGTCGAAAGACCGGCGGGTGTTTTCGTGCGCTGCAGCATTTCATCCACACCCCTGCGACGAATCTTCTCAGTTGGCGGAAGGTGAAAACCGGGATTCCCTTGCCGCGCGAGGGGTCGATTTGAGTCAACGAAAATATCCACTTGAGCTGCGAAGAATCTGCGTTGACCCCCCCGGCTCCCTGACTAGTGTTCAGGTCTTAAGCGCGTTCTTCCATCCCATCTCGGATGAAAAACAGCGGCGGGGGGACTCTACCCTCTCGCCGGCTAAGAACTTGTGTTTGTTGAACAAAGATCCGGTAAGGCGCGGGGCCTCAGACCGGACGGGCAGGTGATGGTTGGTGATGACGATGACGACCGGGGGCATTGCGGGCAACATGGCCGAGGCTGGCGCCAGCGCGGTCTGGACGAAGACCTGCGTGGCGCTGAAGCGCGAGTTGGGCGAAGCCACGTTTGGCTCATGGCTGGGCCAGGCGGCCCTGCGCGAGCGCGGTGAGGACGTGTGCCTGGTGGCCGCCACCGGCGTGGCGCGGGACTGGATCCGTCGGCATGCCTGGCGCCGTATCGGCGAGCTGTGGGCCCAGAACGACCCCATGGGTCGCGCCCTGGACCTGAAGTCACGCATGGAATTCGAGCAGGCGGCTCCCGCGTCGCCCGTGGTCTCGGTTTCGTCCCCTGCGGCGGCTGTCGCCGTCGCGGCGGCGGAAACCGGTGTCATCGAAATCGAGGTCGACTTGACCGCGCCCCGTGCGGCGCGTCAGCAGGGCCTGCAGGAACGCTTCTCCTTCGACACCTTCGTCGCCGGTCCGGCCAACGAGTTCGCCTTCGCGGTCGCCCGCCGGGTGGCGTCCTGGGCCGACGGCCACTTCAATCCCGTGCTCTTCCACGGCCCCTATGGCTTTGGGAAGACCCACCTGCTGAACGCCATGGCCTGGGAGGCCATGCGGACGGCCCCGGGCAAACGGGTGGTCTATCTAACGGCCGAGCGCTTCACCTCCACCTTCGTCAAGGCCGTGCAGGACCGCCAGACTGCGGCCTTCAAGGACGAGCTGCGCAACGCCGACCTGCTGCTGATCGACGACGTGCAGTTTGTGGCCGGCAAGACCTCCACCCAGGAAGAGCTGTTCCACACCCTGATGGCGCTGATCGAGGACGGCCGTCGCGTGGTGATGACCGCCGACCGCTCACCGGCCGAACTGTCGGAGATGGAGCCGCGTCTGCGCAGCCACCTGCAGGCCGGCCTGGTCTGCGGCATCGAGCCCGCCGACCGCACGCTGCGTCTGGGCATCCTGGAGCGGAAGCTGGCCACCCTGGCCGGACAGGGCCGCTTTGTCCCCTCGGCCAAGGCCGAGGTGCTGGAATTCCTCGCCGACCGCTTCACCGACAGCGTGCGTGAGCTGGAGGGGGCCCTGAACACCCTGGTGGCCCGGGTGGGCGGCGAGATCGCCAAGCTCTCCCTGGACGAGGCCCAGGCCATCCTGCGGCCCAACCTCTCCTGCACCGAGAAACGGGTGACGGTGGATCAGATCCAGAAGGCCGTGGCCGAGCACTACGGCCTCAAGCAGGCCGACATGATCTCCGAGCGCCGCGCCCGCGCCGTCGCCCGGCCCCGCCAGGCGGCCATGTGGATCGCCAAGCAGATCACCACCCGCTCCCTGCCCGACATCGGGCGGCGGTTCGGCGGCCGCGACCACACCACCGTCCTGCATGCCGTGCGCCGGATCGAGGCTCTGAAGGCCGATGATCCGGTCCTGGCGCGCGATCTCGACACCCTGCTCCGCAAGCTGCGCAGCTAGGCTTCAGTCCACATCCCAGATTGAAACGAAGGCCCGCCACCCCCCGGCGGGCCTTTCGCTTTGGGGATCAGCGGCTCCCGCGTCCGCCGGTGAATTCCGTCCCCGCCTTCACGAAGGAGATGGGGTTTCCGAAGGGTCGAGGGCGTAGAACATCGTCTCGCCCCAGGGCTGGCTCTCGATCCCGGTGATCTCCGTAGCGCCGGCCGCCGCGCAGGCGCCGCGTGCGGCCTCCAGGTCGTCCACAGCGATGTAGACGTACTGCAGCGGGTGCATGAGCCACGCGGCCTTCCCCGAACCGTGCTCGCCGCGCGGATCGCAGCACGCCAGGATCGCCCCGTCCGCGCCCGTCCCGAAATAGTGGCGATTGACCGCGACGCGCTCGCCGGGTTCCCCGATCACCGCCCCATAGAATTGCGCGGCCGCCTCGATGTCGGTGACAGGCAGGATGACGCGGAACAGACGGACGGTCATGGGCGGGCCTCCTTGGCGACCCATGCTGCGCGGCCGAGCCTAGAAGTCCAGATGGATGAGCGGGGCGCCTATGGCCTCGCAGCACAGGACGAAGAAGGCGCCGGAGATTTCACCGCGGTCAATCGTGTCGGTCACCTCGGCTTCGCTGAAGGTTGTCCCCAACCGCCCCAGCAGGGACGCCAGTTCCCGATAATCGATCCTGCGCTCCTCCAGAGCCGCCTTCAGCAGACCGCGCACCTGTTCCGTCGTCTGGGCGTCCGACATGATGGACCTCCTCGTCTTCCTGAGAGGGTCTCCATCTCCGCCGCCTCCGTGGCCGCATTGGGGCGGCGAGATGGGCTGGGCGACAGGCCAAACAAAAAGGGCGGCCGCATCGCTGCGGCCGCCCCTTCGATGTCTCAGGGTCGCTTACGCGTCTTCGCCCTGCTTGGCCGAGAGGTCTTCGCCGGTTTCCTGGTCGACGACCTTCATGGACAGGCGGGTCTTGCCGCGATCGTCGAAGCCCAGGAGCTTCACCTTCACGGTCTGGCCTTCGACGAGGACGTCTGAGACCTTGGCCACGCGGTCGCTGGAGATCTGGCTGACGTGAACCAGGCCGTCCTTGGCGCCGAAGAAGTTCACGAAGGCGCCGAAGTCGACGATCTTCACGACCTTGCCGGTGTAGATGGCGTTCAGCTCGGGCTCGGAGACGATCGACTTGATCCACTCCTTGGCGGCGTCGATCTTGGTCTGGTCGGAGGCCGAGACCTTGATGGTGCCGTCGTCCTCGATGTCCACCTTGGCGCCGGTCTTTTCCACGATCTCGCGGATGACCTTGCCGCCCGTCCCGATGACTTCACGGATCTTGTCGACCGGGACCTTCATGGTCTCGATCTTCGGGGCGAACTCGCCGAGTTCCTGGCGCGGGGCTTCCATGGCCTTGGCCATCTCGGCGAGGATGTGCTTGCGGCCACCCTTCGCCTGTTCCAGCGCCTGCTTCATGATCGCTTCGGTGATGCCGGCGATCTTGATGTCCATCTGCAGGGAGGTGATGCCGTCCTCGGTGCCGGCGACCTTGAAGTCCATGTCGCCGAGGTGATCTTCGTCACCCAGGATGTCCGACAGAACCGCGAAGCCGTCCGATTCCAGGATCAGGCCCATGGCGATGCCGGAGACCGGCTTCTTCAAGGGGACGCCCGCATCCATCAGGGCCAGCGAGGAACCGCAGACCGAGGCCATCGAGGACGAGCCGTTGGACTCGGTGATCTCGGAGACCAGGCGGATGGTGTAGGGGAAGTCTTCCTGCTTGGGCAGCATCGGCCGGATGGCGCGCCAGGCGAGCTTGCCGTGGCCGACTTCGCGGCGGCCGGGGGCGCCCATGCGGCCAGTTTCACCCACCGAGAAGGGGGGGAAATTGTAGTGCAGCATGAACTTCTCGTAGTACTTGCCTTCCAGCGCGTCGATCAGCTGCTCGTCGTCGCCGGTGCCCAGGGTGGCCACGACCAGGGCCTGGGTTTCACCACGGGTGAACAGGGCTGAACCGTGGGCGCGGGGCAGGACGCCCACTTCCGAGACGATCTGGCGGACCTTGTCGACGGTGCGGCCGTCGATGCGGATGCCGGTGTCGAGGATGTTGCGACGCACGACGTCGGCTTCCAGTTCCTTGAACACGCCGCCGAGCTTGTCGGCGCCGATGCCGGCGGGATTGGCGTCGGACTTGCCGAACTTCTCCGTCGCCTTGGCCTTGGCCTTGCCGACCGCGTCCTGGCGTTCGCCCTTGGCCACGATCTTGTAGGCGGCGGCCAGGTCCTTGCCGATCAGCTTCTTCACGTCGGCCTTGATGGCGTCGGTGTCGTCGGGGGTGAAGTCGAAGGGCTCCTTGGCGGAGTGCTCGGCCAGTTCGATGATCGCGTCGATCACCGGCTGAATGCCGGCGTGGGCGAACATGACGCCCTTCAGCACTTCGTCTTCGCTGAGCTCCTGGATCTCGGACTCAACCATCATCACCGCCTCGTTGGTGGAGGCGACGACCAGATCCATGGTCGACTCCTTCATCTCGTCGAGGGTCGGGTTGAGGACGTATTCGCCGTTGACGTAGCCGACGCGGGCCGCGCCGATCGGGCCCATGAAGGGGGCGCCGGAGATCACCAGGGCGGCGGAAGCCGCCACCAGGGCCACGATGTCCGGATCGTTTTCCAGGTCGTGGGCCAGCACGGTGCAGACCACTTG
>NZ_JBBKVV010000035.1:0-30920 GCF_037968635.1 Phenylobacterium sp. | reverse complement strand
GGCCCGCCCCGCCCCCGCCGCCGTGAGCGCCGAGGGTTCGGGTCAGGACGCCAGCGCCGTGATCCCCGCGACGCCGCAGCCCTATTCCGGCTCGGCCCAGACCTCGGCCTCGACGCCTGCGCCTCTGACCATCGTGGTTCCGCCTGTGACGGCGGCCCCCGAACCGGTCAACCCGGCGCCGGCCGAAGCCTCTCCGGACTCGGCTCAGCCCGAGGCGGCCACTATTCCCGTCCCGTAAGGGTCACTTGAGCTCCAGGGCTGGAGCCTCCCCTCTCACCAGCCCTGACAAACTTGGCGGCGCCTCCGGGCGCCGCCTTTTTTCTTGGGCGTCAGCGGACCGCCGCCATCGCCCGATAGCGCGCCGCCGCCTCTGGAGGCCCGAAGGTCTCGTAGAGGATGGCCAGGTTGTGCGCCGCCATGAAGCTGCCCCGGCCGCGGACCGCGCCGTCCAGGTGCGGCTGTTCGCCGATCTCCAGACAGGTTTTCCAGGCCGCCTCGGCCACCGGCAGCAACTCGGCCACCGCCCGGAGCGGATCGGCCATCGCGCAGGCCAGGTAGAGATCCCCCACCGCGAAATGGAAGTCCGGCGACCTGGACCAATCGGCGCGTTCCGCCTCCGCGACCCCCCGCGCCGCTTCCAGTTGGCCGTCGTCCTTCAACGCCGTGATCGCGCGAACCACCAGTCCGTGGCGCCACGGAACCTGCGCCGGCGCCAGCCGCAGCGCCTCGGTGAAGCACAGGGCCGCCTGGGGCGGATGACCCCGCGCCTGGTGTTCCTTGGCGAGTTGGAACCAGAGATAGGGGTCCTCCGGATGGTCCTGCAGGTCGGCCATCAGCAGGACCTCGTTGCGATCCCCCTTGCGCGCCAGGCTGTCGGCGGAAAACCCGTCGTGCCCCAGCAGCAGCGGCAGGCGCACCCCACGGTCGAGCCCCACAGGCTGTTCGTGGATACGGCCTTCGTAGCGGACGCCGCGGGGGAGCACGCGCGGGATCCATGTCTGGGCCACCGCCTCGTCGGCCAGATGGTTGTCGCGGCGCACCCAGCCCATCGCGTCGGACTCCAGGGCGGCCAGCGCTTCGCCGCCGCTCTCGATCCACTCGTCGGCGTCCAGCACCAGGTTCCAGGCGGCTGGCGAGAGATCCAGCGAGGCGTTGCGGGCGGCCGCGAAGTCGTCGCACCAGACGAACTCATGCACCTGCGCGCCACAGGCCCGGGCGATCTCCCGGGTGCCGTCCACAGACCCGGTGTCCAGCACGATCATCAGGTCGACATGGGGCGCCGCACTGTCGAGCGCCCGGGCGATCTGGTGGGCTTCATCCCGCGCGATCATCACCAGGGCCAGGCGGGTCATTGTCGTCTCCGAAGTCGCGCCGACCATGAGAGGGTCAGGGTTAATCGGCGCTTACGGTCGCCCCGTCACGCCAGCATGCCGTAGGGGAAGCACGAAGTCGGGCCGGGGTCAGCGCCTCAGGCGCACAGGTCGCCTGGCCTCGGTCGGCCCCGCCTGGGCTCGCGATGGACCTGCGGCGCGCTGTCGCAGGCGCCCCATGGTCAACCGCCGGTAACCATTCGGTCAGCGCACTCAAGGTAAACGCGAGATCGCCGGCGACGCGACGCTGGCCGGAAGGCGCAACCTGACATGTCACTCAACAACCTCAAGATTTCCCGCAAGCTCACCGCAGGCTTCGCCGCCGTGACCGTGACCATGGCCGGGATGGGGGCCGCCACCTTCCTGTCCTTCCAGTCCCTGGAGACCGCCCGTCGGGAGACCGACGAGAGCCGCCAGACCATCCAGATCCTCAACGAGGCCAAGTTCTTCCTGGCCCGGCAGGAGAACAGCTATCGCGGCTTCCTGCTGTCGGCGAACCCCTACTATGTCGAGCGCATCGCCAAGCACCGGGCCAACTTCAAGGCGCGCCTGACCGCCGCCGCCCCCCTGCTCTCCGACAGCCCCAAGGATCTGGAGACCCTCGCCGCCATCGGCGCCGCCGCCGACCGCTGGCACAGCGAGATCGCGCAGGCCGGCCAGGTCCTGGCCGCCGATCCGGCCACCCGACAGCAGGCCGTGGACATGATCTCCCCCGACGGCGCCGCCGACGGCCTGATCGCGCCGGCCGAGGACGGCATCGAGGCCATCTTCGACAGCGAGACCAAGCGCCTGGCCGGCCTCGCGGCGTCTCAGACCGCCATCACCCGCGGCGCCTATATCAGCCTGACCCTCGGCCTGGTCCTGGGCCTGCTGATCGCCGTGGCGGTCGGGCTGTGGCTGACCCGCGCCATCGCCGGCCCCGTCAACGCCATGACGCGGGCCATGCGCAAGCTGGCCGGCGGCGACTTCACCGTGGAAATTCCCGCCCAGGGCCGCCGCGACGAGGTCGGGCTGATGGCCGAGGCCGTGGCCGTCTTCAAGGACGCCGGCATCGAGAAGCTGCGTCTGGAGGGCATGAGCGCCGAACAACGCCGCGCCGCCGACGAGGAACGCGCCCGCACCGAGGCCGCCAAGGCCCGCGCCGCCGCCGAACAGGCCGCCGTCGTCACCGCCCTGGCCGGCGGGCTGGAGCACCTCAGCCGCGGCGACCTCACCCACCGCATCGCCGAGGCCTTCCCTGAGGACTACGCCAAGCTGAAGAGCGACTTCAACGCCGCCATGGCGCAGCTTCAGGACGCGATGACCGTCGTGGTCGGCAATGTCCGCGGCATCCGCAGCGGCTCGGGCGAGATCACCACGGCCACCGACCATCTGTCGCGCCGCACCGAGCAGCAGGCCGCCAGCCTGGAGGAAACCGCCGCCGCCCTGGAGCAGATCACCGCCACCGTCAAACGCTCGGCCAGCGGCGCCATCACCTGCGCCCAGGTGGTCCACGACGCGCGCGACGACGCCCAGACCAGCGGCGACGTGGTGCGCCAGGCCGTCGCGGCCATGAGCGCCATCGAGGGCTCGGCCCGCGAGATCAGCGCCATCATCGGCGTCATCGACGAGATCGCCTTCCAGACCAACCTCCTGGCTCTGAACGCCGGGGTCGAGGCCGCGCGCGCCGGCGAGTCCGGCAAGGGCTTCGCCGTCGTCGCCTCCGAGGTTCGCGCCCTGGCGCAGCGCTCGGCCGACGCCGCCAAGGAGATCAAGGCCCTGATCGGCGCCTCCTCGCGCCAGGTCGAAACCGGCGTGAAGCTGGTGGGCCAGACCGGCGAGAGCCTGCAACGGATCATCGACAAGGTGGCCGACATCGACAGCCTGGTCACCGAGATCGCCGCCGGCGCCCAGGAACAGGCCACTGGCCTGGCCGAGGTCAGCACCGCCGTGAACCAGATGGACCAGATCACCCAGCAGAACGCCGCCATGGTGGAGGAGAGCACCGCCGCCAGCCACGCCCTGCGCAACGAGGCCGACGTCCTGGCCGACTCCATCAGCCGCTTCCAGACCGGCGCGCCCCTCGAGGTGGAGCGGCCCCGCCCCAAGACCGCGACCGCCATGAAGACCGTCAGCCGTGGCGGCGGCGCCGTCCGCAAACCGGACGCCGAGAGCTGGGAAGCGTTCTAGGCGGACTTCAGCGGGCACGGAGACTGGAGCGCGTCAGGGTCAAGCGGACTCCGGTTAACCCGTCCGACGCGCTCTATCTTCTTGGAGTTAGAGCCTCGGGTCAGATGATTCCATCCGCCTGAAAAGGCTCTAGGCTGAGGCCCAGACTCCGAAAGGTCCCTCATGCGCGGCAGCCCGCTCTTCGCCCTGATACTCGCTTTGGCCGCCGCCCCTGCCGCGGCTCACGCACAGACGCCCGCCGGCGCCTTCTTCACGAGCCTGACACGGCTCTGCGGCCAGACCTTCTCTGGAACCGTCGTGGAGAGTGACGCCACGGCCGACGCCGCCATGCGCGAGGCGACCCTGACTATGACGGTCGCGTCCTGCGCCGCTGACGAGATTCGCATCCCCTTCCATGTCGGCGCCGATCACTCCCGGACCTGGGTTGTCACGCGCCTGCCCGGCGACCGACTGCGCCTGAAGCACGACCACCGCCACACCGACGGGACGCAGGACGAGGTCTCGCAGTATGGCGGCGACACCACCGGCCCCGGCGCCGCCGACCTGCAGAGGTTCCCCGCCGACGCGCAGTCCATCGCCCTGTTCACGCGCACCGGTCGCGCGGTGTCCAACACCAATGTCTGGTCCCTGGGCCTCACGCCCCAGGTCTTCACCTACGAGCTGGCGCGTCCCGGCCGCCTGTTCCGCGTCGCCTTCGACCTCAAGTCGCCCGTCCCATGACCACCGTCAGGGGATCGCTGGCGGCGCCGTCCTTCAGCCGATGGACCTCGAGGCCTGTGAACCCCGCCGCCTCCAGATAGACTTCGATGAGCCGGGCATGGCCTTGCGGGCCGAGGGTGCGCCAGACGGCGACGGCCTTGGTGGGAAAGCAGCGGTTGGAATAGCTCACCACCAGGGGCGCGCCGGGCCGCAAGGCCCGCCCGACCTCCGCCAGCACCGCCACCGGCTGCTGCAGGTACTGCACACCGACGCAGATCATGGCGGCGTCCAGGCTGGCGTCGGCCAGGTCCAGGCGCGGCGCCCGGTTCAGGTCCTGCACGAACCCTCGCGACAGCCGCGGATTGGCCGCCAGCTCTTCGGTGTTCATCCCGTGGCCGATCACCTCGCCATAGACGACCTCCGGCGGCAGGTGGCTGACCCAGCTGCTCATCAGGTCCAGCAGCGCCCCGCCCGGCGGCAGCACCACCCGGTAGAAGTCGGTCAGGGCGCCGATCGCCGCGTCGTCGATATGGGTCTTCAGCCGAGCCTCGGCGTAGAAGGCCGCGTCATCCCCGCTGTCCTCCTTGGCGAAGGCGCCGGGCGGCAGGTGGGACAAGGCGCTCATGTTCCGCAGCCTTCGCTTTGCGCGCCGTAGCGGGTGTGGATCACCCGTGTCGCGGCGCCATCCAACACCAACACCGTCATCCTGTCGTACTCGCAGTCGCGGGGCGCCACGGCGCGCGTATCCCCCAGCGTCCGCGCGATGTCGGCCACGGTGTTGCTGTGCCCCACGATCAGCACCGTCTCGGCGCGACCCGCCTTGCGCGCCGCCTGCGCCACCCGCTGGGCATGGGCCGCGTCGCCGCCGTCGAATCCGACCGCCACCACCGCGATCCCGGCATCCCTGGCGGTGGCCCCCGCCGTCTGCTGGGTGCGCTTCAGCGGGGTCGCCAGCACCAGGCTCACCTTCGCCCCGCCAAGCGCCTGGGCCAGGGCCTCGCCCCGCGCCTGACCGGCGGCCGACAGGTCGACGTCGCCGGAGGGGCCGGCCTTCTCCCCGTGACGGACGATGACCACCGTCTGGGCCTGGGTCGGAAGGGCGATGAGGGCGGCCGCCAGGGCCAGCGGGATGAGGCGATGAATCATCATCTGACCTTAGCGTGAACGCCGCGCGCGCGCCTCGGGCTTGCGCATCGCCCCCGCATCGCGGAACTCTCCGCCCTCAGATGCCGGTTCGAGGTCCTTCACATGCGTAAGTCCGGCGCCACCAAGGCGCTCTATGCGGGGTCCTTCGATCCGGTCACCCGCGGCCACCTGGACATCATCGGCAAGGCGCTGAAGACCTTTGACGCCGTCCACGTCGCCATCGGCACCAACGTCCGAAAGGGGCGCACCTTCGGGGTCCAGGAAAGCCGGCGGCTGATCCTGGATTCCATCACCGAGCTCTGGCCGCAGGCCGCCAATTCCGACGCCCCCGACAGCCTGTTCGGCGGCGCCCTGGAGGTCGGCGACTACGCCAACCGCAGCCTGATCGGCTACGCCAACGAGATCGGCGCCACGCACATCGTGCGCGGCCTGCGCGAGGCCAGCGACTTCAACGACGAATTCAACCTGCACGGCGTCGCCGGCCGCATCGACCCCCGGGTCCTGATGGTCCACTTCATCTGTGAATCCCAGTTCCTTCACGTGTCCTCCAGCACGGCCAAGGAACTGAGCTTCGTGGGCGAGAGCATCAGCTGGCTGGTCATGCCCTGCGTCGAGACCGCCTTCGCCGCGCGCCGCGCCGCCCAATCCTGAGGAGAGCCGGAATGCCCACCATCAAGACCCTCAGCTGGGGCGTGAAACAGAGCTTCCGGGGCTATGTGGCGGGCGCGGGCGGCAAGACGCAGCTCAGCGACGGCGCCGCGCCCACCGCCGACGGCGGCTTCCTGTTCACCGCCGCCCCCGACAGCACCCTCACCCTCGACGAGGGTGGCAAGCTGACCGGGCGCGGGACCTTCCTGGGCGTCGTCCAGTTCGAGGCCCACGGCGGCATGCTCAAGGTCTGCCTGGCCGACCCCATTCTCGAGATCACCGAGGCCGGCGCCGTCCTCACCGTCGCCGACCACGTGAGCCGCACCTACCGCCTGGAAGCCGCCAAGCTCGACCTCGGGGCCGCCACCACCGAGCCTTCCGGCGACGTGGTCCTCCCCGCCGCCCTGATGATGTTCGGCTGCCAGTGGCTGGGCGACCACTACCCGGCGGGGACCCCGCTGGATGCGGTGCGGTTGGCGGTGGGCTAATTGATCGTGAGCCATCGATGCGCGTGCCGAAAATGCGCACAAACCCCGCTCATCCCGGCGAAGGCCGGGACCCAGATTCATCCTGGACGGCGGGACCTGATCCGACTCCGGCGATCGGGTTTGCGTGAGATGGGAGTGGGTTTTACCTGGATCCCGGCCTTCGCCGGGATGTGCGGATAGGGGCTTAACAGCTCGCGCGCACTTCTGAGGCCTGCGGCCTCGATGGCCGCCAGCGAACCCCATTGATCGTCCGAACTATATGGCTATTATTATAGTCATAATTTGGAGAAGGGTCCCGTGACCACCTACAGCGTCGCCGACGCCAAGAACGGCCTGCCTCGGCTGATCGACCGCGCCCTGGAGGGCGAGGAGGTCATCATCTCCCGGCACGGCAAGGCCGTCGCCGAACTGCGCCCGGTGGCGCGGGAGGATCAGAAGGTCTCCACAGCCAGCTATACGTGGCTGAAGGCGCGCCGGCTGAAGCGCAAGGGCGTCGGCCTGACCTCCGTGGAGCTGCTTTCCCAGCTGTACGACGAAGGGTGAGCGCCTATCTCGACGCCAGCGCGATCCTGCCGATCCTGATCGAGGAGCCGGGAAGCGCCCTGGTGGATCGCTTCATCGCCGACGCGGGCGAGGCTCTGGTGGTGAGCGAATTCGCCGCCGCCGAGGTGGCCTCGGCCCTGTCGCGCCTTGTTCGCACGGGCCTGCTGGACGCCGCCGACGCCGCGACCCGCCTCGCCGACTTCGACGCCTGGCGCGCTGTGGCCACGGTGGACATCGACCTCCAGGCCTCCGACATCCGCCTGGCCCACATCTTCGTCCGCCGCTTCGACCTGATGCTCCGCGCCCCCGACGCCCTGCACGCGGCCATCTGCCGTCGCGGCGACCTTAGACTGGTGACCCTTGACCATCGCCTGGCGACCGCCGCCGGGGAGTTGGGCATCCAGGCCGAACTTCTGGCGGCTACCCGCTAACCTCTGCTCGGTCCGCGCACCTTGCTGGGCGACCGCTGCCGATGACCGCAGCCTATCTCACCAATGTCCGTCATCCCCGGGCTTGTCCCGGGGACCCATGATCTCCGCCTCAACGCAGGGCGCGCGGCGGCGCCTCAGACGCTTGCTGAACAACGGAGATCATGGGTGGCCGGGACAAGCCCGGCCATGACGATCAACGCGTGGAGACGCGAGCCACAGGCTTGCTGCGCGCGCATGCTCGTGCCTGATTGTCGGGAAACGACGGAGCGCGACGGCAATCAAGGATACTTATGACCAACTCCTCCGATTGGAACGCTTCCCGCACCGGCCGCCGTAAGCGCGTAACCTCTGTCGCAGCCCTCGTGGCGCTCGCCCTAGCCGCCTGCTCGCCCCAGCCCACCTCCAAGCCGGCTGAACCTCCCGCCGCGACAATCGCGCCGGGCGTGCCGCCAGCTACCCCTAAGCCAGAGACCGCTCCCACCGTCGGCGGCGACAGCTCGCCCATTCGCCTGAGCGCGCTCTCGAACGCCGACCTGCAATCGGCGGCGCTCCAGGGCGAACTCGGATGCAGCTTCTCCACGCCGACAGCCTCGCCCCTGCTGGTGGCGATGGGCGTCGTCGCCTCCAAGACGCCGGCCCAAGGGGTGGTGAAGGTGCTGGACTCTATGGAGCGGGTGACCGCCCCCGGCGGCTTCGACGCCATGCTGAAGGGCGCGGTCTTCGCGGACCAGGGCAAGACCGTCACCATCGCCCTGACCGGTGCGGCCCCGGTCGGCGGCGGCGAGTCCCCCGGCTATCCCGCCACCCTCACCTACGACCGCGCCGACGGCGCCCGCCTGACCCTCACCGGCCTCTGGACCTGCGGGCCGTAGGCCTTGTTCGGGAACGACGAACCGAACTCATGACGTCCAACGGGCCTGCCGAACCCCTGAAATCTAGTCATCCCGAGACAATCTGGGAGCGCGGAATCCGCTGGCCGACCTCCGGGCTGTTGCGGTGGTTGGGGGCCTACTTGTGTCTTGTGACGATTGCCGGCGGAGTCATCTGGACCGGTCTTAGTATGGTCAGCCCGACGGCGCCTGACGCCGCCACTGGGTATGTCTACCAAGTCCCTGGAGGTCGCAGAGCGCCGGACTTCTACGTCCGGGAGTTTGACGCCATGGCGTTGCGTACCGCTGCGGCGCACGGGGGGCTCTTGTTGCTTATCTTTGGAGGGATTGGGCTCTTCAACTTCGGAGCCAAACGACCCCCAGTAGACCCAGGTGGCGATCCGCCCTCGTTGTAGATGCCCTGATGCAGATCAACGCGACAGGCGCGGCCTTCAGGCAAGCTTCGCACCAGCCGCTGCGCGGCCATGCCGCATCGCGAATCCTTTGTGGGCATGGCCTTATGGGGGACCACCATCATCCGGCCCTGCTTGAGGACCCCATGCTGAACACGCTGTTTTCGCGCGCCGGAGCCGAATGGGGTTCCGCCCTCCTGGTCTTCATCGTCAGCCTGATGGCCGGCCGCTACGCCGCCCAGGGGATGGAGGTGGTCCAGTGGGCCGGCGCGGCCACCGCGGTGCTGGGCTCGGTGACGGTGGCGGTCTGGGTGCGGATCGCGCCGACCCCGGCCAAGGGGACCGTCCGCCAGGACGACTGACCACAAAGGCGGCAGACCGGACGTCGGGTCGCCTCAAGCGTGACCACTCGCCGCAGGCGCACCACATTCGATGTTTACCGTGACGTACGATCCTGAAATCGCACGTCAATTGGAGGACATAGGAGACCCCATGCTCAAGCCGATCACCGTCCGTATCACGCCCGAACGCGCCGCCATGGCCTTCGTCATCCTGGCCAGCGCCCTGGTGGGCCGTCAGGCCGCGATCGGCATGGACACCGCCCAGGGCCTCAGCGGACTCGCGGCGATCCTCGGTTCCTCGATGCTGGTGGTGATGGTCAAGTCCTGGCCCAAGCCCGAGCAGGTCAAGGTTCGCGCCGGTCGCGACGACTGAGCCTGACAGCCTGAAGTGGGAGCCGGTTCAGGCGCCCGTCAGGCGACAAGCAAAAAGACTGAGCCCGCCCTACTCGGCGTGCACGTCGAGGCCCAGCGCGGTCAGCAGCCGATATTGCTGGCCGACGTCGATCTTCATCCCCTCACAGTTGGCCAGGCCTGACAGGTTCAACCCGCTGACCTCGGCCCCCCGCAGGTCGGCGTCGGCGAACTTGGCGCCGCCGGTCAGGGCCTGAAAGAGATCGCACTGGCGCATGTCCGCCCCGGTCAGGTCGGCCTCCCGCAGGTCGGTCTCGCGCAGCGACACATTGGTCAGGTCCGCGCCGGCCAGCCGCGCCTGGGCCAGGTCCGCCAGTTCCAGGCTGCAGCCCGAGAACGAGACCTGGGTGCGGATCACCTTGCGCCCGAACGAGCGGCTGAAGTCGGCTCCCACAAAGGCCGCGCCCCGCAGATTGCAGGTCTCGAACTGCGCGCCATAGAGGCTCGACCTCTCGAACCGCGCGAAGGACAGATCGCACCGGGTGAAGCGCACCTCGTCGAGACCGCAATGGGCGAATGTCGGTCCTCGCGCGCCCTCGGCGAACGTACAGGCCTCGAAGTGCGCGTCGCGCAGGTTGGCGCTGGCGAACCGGGCGCCCACAATGCGGCACCCCTTGAATTTACTGCCTTCCAGCACCGTCTCGGAAAACTGCGCGCCCTCGATGACGCAGCCCACGAACACGGCATCGGTGCAATCCGCGTCGGTCCAGTCGGCCATCGACAGGTCTTCGTCGGTCGCCCCGTCTGAAAACGCCATTTGCTCCATCCGTGACGACCAACAAGTGTCCTACAGCTTGACCTGAATCTCGCCTCCCGCCGCTCGGAATTTGGCGCTCATCTCCGCCATCCCCTCGGCGACGTCGTTCTGCCTGGCCGCCGTCTCGCGGATCTCCTGGCTGATCTTCATGGAGCAGAACTTGGGGCCGCACATGGAGCAGAAGTGGGCGGTCTTGAAGGCTTCCTTGGGCAGGCTCTCGTCGTGGTACTGGCGCGCGGTCTCCGGATCGAGGCCGAGGTTGAACTGGTCCTCCCAGCGGAACTCGAACCGGGCCCGGCTGAGCGCGTCGTCCCAGGCGCGCGCCGTCGGATGGCCCTTGGCCAGGTCGGCGGCGTGGGCGGCGATCTTGTAGGTGATCACGCCCTGCTTGACGTCCTCGCGGTCGGGCAGACCCAGGTGCTCCTTGGGCGTCACGTAGCAGAGCATGGCGGTCCCGAACCAGCCGATCATGGCCGCCCCGATGCCGCTGGTGATGTGGTCGTAGCCCGGCGCGATGTCGGTCGTCAGCGGGCCCAGCGTATAGAACGGGGCCTCGCCGCAGACCTTCAACTGCTTGTCCATATTGGCTTTTATCTTGTGCATCGGCACGTGGCCGGGGCCTTCGATCATGGTCTGGACACCGTGCTTCCAGGCCACCTGGGTCAGCTCCCCCAGGGTTTCAAGCTCGGCGAATTGGGCTGCGTCATTGGCGTCGGCGATGGAGCCCGGCCGCAGGCCGTCGCCCAGGCTGAACGACACGTCGTAGGCCCGCATGATCTGGCAGATGTCCTCGAAGTGCTCGTAGAGGAAGTTCTCCTTGTGGTGGGCCAGACACCACTTGGCCATGATCGAGCCGCCCCGGCTGACGATCCCCGTCACCCGCTTGGCCGTCAGCGGCACATAGGACAGCCGCACCCCGGCGTGGATGGTGAAGTAGTCCACCCCCTGCTCGGCCTGCTCGATCAGAGTGTCGCGGAACACCTCCCAGGTCAGGTCCTCGGCCACCCCGTCGACCTTCTCCAGGGCCTGGTAGATCGGCACCGTCCCGATCGGCACGGGGGAGTTGCGGATGATCCAGTCGCGGATGTTGTGGATGTTGCGGCCGGTGGACAGGTCCATGACCGTGTCGGCCCCCCAGCGGATGGACCAGACCATCTTGTCCACCTCGTCGGCCACGGTGGAGAGCACCGCGGAGTTGCCGATATTGGCGTTGATCTTGACCAGGAATTTGCGGCCGATGGCCATCGGCTCCAGCTCGGTGTGGTTGATGTTGGCCGGGATGATCGCCCGCCCGCGGGCCACCTCCGAGCGCACGAACTCCGGCGTGCAGAAGTCCGGAATCTCGGCCCCGAAGTCCTCGCCGTCGCGGATGAAACCGTCCCCCTCCTGCCGGCGCAGGTTCTCGCGGATGGAGACGTATTCCATCTCGGGCGTGATGATCCCCCGCCGGGCATAGTCCATCTGGGTGACGCATCCGGCCCCCTTGGCGCGGTAGACCCGCCGCGGCGCCTTGAACTCCGGCGCCAGGTGCTTGCCACTGGCCCCACCGTTGTCCTCGGGCTTCACCGCGCGGGGATTGGCCACCACCTCGACATCGCCGCGTGAGACCACCCAGGGTTCCCGGGTCCGGGGCAGGCCCTGCTCGATGTCGATGGTCGCCGTGGGATCGGTATAGGGGCCGGAGGGATCATAGATCGTGACCGGCGGCTCGTTGGCGCTCGGGTGGACCGCCACCTCGCGGAACGGCACGCGGATGTCGGGCCACAGCAGGCCGGGCTGATAGACCTTGCGCGAGCCAGGACGCTCCCCGGTGGGAATGGCGCCGTTGCTGGGGACGGGGGTTTGGTAATTCATGTGCGGGCTCCTGCCTTGGTAAGGAGACCCGGACGTGTCGCGCAGAGCGGTCGTGCGGAGCAGCTCCGCGTTCCCTCCCTTCGCCGGCATGACCCGGATCAGGTTCGGCGGGTCGCGGGGACGAACCCGCCTCTCAGCCGCTGCGGCGACTCCCCGGAGAAGCGCTGAGGCTACCCCGACCGCCCGACAAATGCCATCGTGCTGCGTTGATCTCGGTCACCATGCCAAGGAAACGCCCCATGATACGCCTGCTCCCCCTCGCCCTGGCTGTCACGGCCCTGACCGCCACCGCCTCCCAGGCCCTGGCGCAAGACCCCGCGCCCAGCCGCCAATGCTTCCGCGTCAGCCAGATGGACGGCCATTCGGTGGCCGATCCGAAGACCCTCTATGTCGGCGTCAGGAACAGGGAGGTCTTCCGCATCGACATGCGCGGCGCCTGCCTGGGCGGCGCCAACATGGGCGATCCCCTGGTGGTGGAGACCGTCGGCGGCAGCGACCTGGTCTGCCGGCCCATCGACCTGGACCTGAAGGTCGCCGGGAGCATCGGCCTTTCGCCCTGCAGCGTGAAGTCGATCACCAAGCTGACCCCGCCACAGATCGCCAGCCTGCCCCCCAAGCTGAAGCCGTAGCATCTCGCGACAGCCGACCTCTGCGTGCTAGTCAGGGCGCGTAGGAGTTCCACATGCACCTGGCCCGTTTCCCCCGCGCGCGGTTCGCGCACCTGCCCACGCCTTTGGAGCCAATGGGCGGGCTGAGCGCAGCCCTGGGCGGCCCAGAACTTTGGGTGAAGCGCGATGACTGCACCGGGCTGGCCGGCGGCGGCAACAAGACCCGCAAGCTGGAGTTCCTGCTGGGCGACGCCCTGGACCAGGGCTGCGACACCCTGGTGACCCAAGGCGCCGTCCAATCCAACCACGTGCGCCAGACAGCCGCCGCCGCCGCCCGCTTCGGCCTGGCCTGCGAGATCATCCTGGAGGCGCGGACCGGATCAAAAGCCGTCGACTACAACACGTCGGGCAATGTCCTGCTGGACCGCCTGCTGGGCGGAAGGCTGCGCAACGTGCCGGCCGGGACCGACATGAACGCCGAGCTGCTGAAGGTCGCCGACGAGGTCCGCGCCAAGGGCGGCGTGCCCTACATCATCCCCGGCGGCGGCTCCAACGCCATCGGGGCGCTGGGCTACGTCGACTGCGCCATCGAGCTGGTGCGGCAGGCCGACGAACAGGGCATCGTCATCGACCGCATCATCACCGCCACCGGCAGCGCCGGCACCCATGCGGGCCTGGTGGCCGGCCTGGCCCTGATCGGCGCCGATATCCCGATCCTCGGCATCGGCGTCCGCGCGCCGAGGGAGACCCAGGAGGCCAACGTCCACAGGCTGGCCGTCGAGACCGCCGCTATGCTGGGTCACGCGGAACGCGTCACCCGCGAGATGACCGTCGCCGACTGCGACCATGTGGGCGCGGGGTACGGACTGATCGACCAGGCGGTGATCGACGCTCTGAAACTCGCCGCCCGCACCGAAAGTTTGTTGCTGGACCCGGTCTATACCGGCAAGGCGATGAAGGGCCTGATCGCCCTGACCAAGGCCGGCGCGTTCAAGGACGAGACGGTGGTCTTCCTGCACACCGGCGGCGCCCAGGGGCTGTTCGGCTACGCCACCGAACTGGAAGGAAAGCTGGCATGAGCCTCGTCCTCGGCGTCCTCGGCGGGATGGGCCCCGCCGCCACCCTCGACTTCCTCACCAAGCTCCAGGCCTTGACCCCTGTGAAGCAGGAGAAGGACCACATCCGGGTGATCGTCGACATCAACCCGCAGGTGCCCGACCGCAACGATCCCTTCGCCAAGCCGGGGCCGGTCCTTGCCGAGATGGCCGGCGCCCTGCACGGAGCGGGCGCCGAGATCCTGGCGATCGCCTGCAATACCGCCCACGCCCATGCGGATCTGATCACCCGGGCCTCGGGCCTGCCGCTGATCGACATGATCCAGACCGCGTCGCACGCCGCGCGAGACACCGGCGCGCGGCGTGCCGGCGTGTTGGGGACCAAGCCGGCCATCCGTCTCTATCGGGAGTACCTGGCCGCCCAGGGCATGGGCCTGGTCACCCTGCCGCCCGAGGCGCAGGAGGGATTCATGGCCCTGCTGGCCAAGATCAAGGCTGGAGACGTCGGTCCTGATGTGCGCCAGGGCATGGCCGATCTCGCACAGATCCTGGTGGCCGATGGCGCGGAGGCGATCATCGCCGGCTGCACGGAAGTCCCGCTCGTGCTGTCGCCCAAGGATGTAAGCAAGCCGCTGCTGGACGCCGGCGCCTTGCTCGCCAAACGCTGTGTCGACGTCTGCCTGGGGTTCGAGCCGGTCCCGGTTCTAGAGTCTTGAAGCGCTGAACGTGTCGCAGGAGGCGGGATCGCCGTTCTGCACCCCAGCGCGGAACCAGCGCATGCGCTGCTCGCTGGTGCCGTGGGTGAAGGCGTCGGGCATGACCCGGCCCTGGGACTGCTTCTGAAGGGTGTCGTCACCCACGGCGGCGGCGGCCTTCAGGCCGTCTTCGATATCCTTGGGATCCAGCGCCACCTGGCCTCCGGAGGCCTCCGAGGCCCGCGCCGCCCAGACGCCGGCATAGCAGTCGGCCTGAAGTTCCAGACGCACGGAGCCTGAGTCCACCCCCTTGGCGGCGAACTGCTTGGCCTTGTCCATCTGGCCAGTGAGGTTCTGGACGTGGTGGGCGATCTCGTGGGCGATGACGTAGGCGCGCGCGGCGTCGCCCTGGGCGCCGAAGCGGCCGGAGAGCTCATCCCAGAAAGTCAGGTCCAGATAGACCTTCTGATCCTGCGGACAATAGAACGGCCCCATGGCCGACTGTCCCATGCCGCATCCCGTGCCGGTGGCGCGGTCATAGATCACCACCCCGGCCGGGGGATCGTAGCTGCGGTTGGAAGCCTTGAAGACCTGCCCCCAGACATCGCTGGTGGAGGTCTCGATGACATCGACGAACTGGGCGTCGCGATCCTGGGGCGTACCGCGCACGCCCTCTTGCTGCTCGGACCCTCCGTTCACGCCATTGACCACGCTCAAGGTTGTGGAAGGATCGATACCGAACACGAAATAGCCCACCGCCGCCAGCAGCAGGCCTCCGATGCCGATGCCTCCCGCAACGGGGCCGAGCCCGCGCCGATCCTCGATATTGCCGCTGCGGCGTCCACCGTCCCAACGCATGGCCATCTCCTCGAACCCTGGCCGCCTC
The DNA here is from genome assembly GCF_037968635.1 of Phenylobacterium sp. Classification (GTDB taxonomy): domain Bacteria; phylum Pseudomonadota; class Alphaproteobacteria; order Caulobacterales; family Caulobacteraceae; genus Phenylobacterium. The sequence continues at coordinate 15,537 of NZ_JBBKVV010000035.1, read as the reverse complement.
AACGCGCCAGCACCGCCGAGGATGCGGCGGAATGGTCCCGCTGTCAGCTAGTTCGGCGGATTGGCCTTTTCGAGGAAGGTCACGGTCGCCTGCAGCATCTGGGTTCGGGTCGCGCCTCGCGACAACCAGTGGTCCTCAGCGGCGAGGGTGACCATCTCCGCCGGCTTGCCGGCGGCGCTCAAGGCGTCGGCCATGAACTGGCTCTGCTCATAGGGCACCACCAGGTCGTCCTTGCCGTGGATCAACAGCACCGGGCCCTTGATCTTCGCAACCTGGATCGCGGGAGAATAGGCGTCGAGACCGCTTTCGTCCTCCCCTTCCACGCCCATGAACCGCCGCCAGAAGCGAAGGGTGTCGTTGCGGCCGCCCCCAAGATTTCCGCGTTTCCAGGTCAGAAAGCGACGGAGGTTTGAGATCCCCGAAACCGACACGGCGCAGCGATAGACGCTGGGCTCCAACGCGACGCCCGCCAGGGCCGCGTAGCCCCCGTAGCTGGCGCCCACGATACACACCCGTTTTGGATCGATGCTTCCCTGGGCCGCGAGATGTCTCACGCCATCGGAGAGATCGGTCTGCATCTTGCGACCCCACTCGCCGTGGCCCGCCGCCGTGAACGCGGGACCATAGCCGTCAGACCCTCGGAAATTCGGCTGCAGCACGACGTAGCCGCGTGACGCCAGGGCCTGCCGCCACCAGTCGAAGTCGATGGTGTCGAAGGCTTCCGGACCCCCGTGCGGCATGACCACCAGGGGCAGGTTCTTCGGATCGCGTCCCTTGGGCAGGGTCAGAACCGCGGGAATCTCAAGGCCGTCACCGGCCTTGTAAGTGATCATGGTGGTGGTGGAGAGCTCGTCCGGGCCGAGCCCCGCCTGCATGTCGTCCACCATGGAGGCGCGACCGGCGGCGAGATCCACGAACATGTAGGCCGCGCCGGTCTTGGGCCCCTGCACCTTGACCACCACCTGCTTCCGGCTGTCGGACCAACTTTCCAGGGTGACCCGCTCACCGGGGAAGGCCCGCTTGATCTTGTTCCAGTTGGCCTGATCTTCCGGAGCGAAGAAGGTCATGGTGTTGGCGTCGTCATTCTCCACGACGCCGATGATGCGCCGGGTGACTCCGTCGAACAGGAACTCGAGCACGCCGTTCTTCAGCTCCAGCGGCTCCCCGACCTTGCCGGTCTTGAGAGAAACGGGCTTGAAGACGTAATGCCCCTCCTCGATGCGCGCGAGCAGCAGGGTGTCAGGCGCCGGCCCCAGACCGATCACGGAAGGCTCATCGAGCGGCGCGTTTTCGGAGAGCACGGGATACCATTTCGGCCCGACCCGAACGAGCAGCCGCCAGTCGCCATCCTTGCGATCGTATTCCGCCTTGGCGATAGCCGCGCCCGTGCCGTCCAGCACCCAATGGGTTGAGATATTGCCGATGCTGGGCCCGGAATCGAGGAGCCGCGTGGGACCGCCCGCGACGTCGACCCGATAGAGGCTTTGCAGGCTGTCGACGCCGCTGATCCTCATAGCGACGGCATAGATGCTTTGGACGCCATCGGCCGTGCGAACCCGAACCCCGCCATTGGTGAAGTTGCCCACGCCGGGCGTCTTGTCGAGCACCAGCTGGAAGGTGCGCTTTTCGATGTCGTAGACACGGGTCTGCCAGACTTCGCTGCGGCCAGTGAACTCGATCGAGGAGCTGTTGCTGCGAATTCTCGAGGTGGTGGAGGTCGAGAACGCGATGCGCCCATCGCCGACCCAGAAGAGGTCACGCAGCTTCTCGTCGCCCACCCCAACGGCGGCCAGCGTCTTGCCGTCGGCCAGGCTCTGCACCAGTATCTTGCGGCTCTCGCCCTCGGGGCGGACATAGGCCAGCTTGGTCCCGTCTGGAGAGACCATCACCTGCTCCAGGCTTGGAAGACGACCGTACACCTCCAGCGGCGGCGCAGCGGCGGCAGGCAAGGCGAACAAGGCCGCACAAAGCGCGACCGCCAATATCCGAAACATGAAATCCCCCCCGGGACTCTGAACGCAAAAAGGGCCACCACCGTGGGTAGCCTGCCTCTTATTCCCGGCGCACGTGGCGCGGGCAAGCCGCAATCGTCATGGTGGCTAACGGCGGTTCGCGGAGGCGGCGCGGATGCGCGCGTTGGACTCGGCGATCCAGGCGTCAATGTCGCTCGGCGCAGCGATGGTCGAGGCGGACGGGTCGGCGCGCGGCGGGGCGGCGCCCTGAACTTCGAGAGTCCGCAGCCGCGTCTCGGTCTGCATCAAGGCCTCAAGGGCGCCGCGCTGGTTCTCCAAGGCGACCGACCGCTGCCGCGCCATCTGGTTGGCGGCCTGCTGTTCCTGCCACATCGCCTCATAGCCCGCGTTGAGCGAAGGCTCCTGCGCCAGGGCGGGCCCGACGAAAGTTGACGTGAAGACCAGGACTGTGATCAGGGCGCGCATGTCATCCCTGCAAACGCGCGATGCTGACCTCAGGGTCCCTAGCGGCGAGAAACGCTGAAGCGGACCAGCTGCTCACGGGGCGCGGCCCACTCCGGCTGCATTTCCGCAGCCTTCTGATAATCGAAATAGGCCGACTTGGCGTCTTCCAGGCCCTCATGGGCCAAGGCCCTGTTGTAATAGGCCTTGGCGGGCTCCGGCACACCCAACTCAAGACCCTTGTTGATGTCGGGCAGGCTGTCTGCGTAGCGACGCTGGCCGATCGAGGCGGCGCCGCGGTTCACATAGGCCTCGCCCATGACAGGCTGGAGTTTCAAGGCTTGATCGAAGTCGCGCGTCGCCTCCGGATAGGCGCCGCGCCGCAGCTTCAGGACTCCCCGATTGACCAGGGTGCCGGCCCGGTCCCTGGCGTTGAGAAACTCGCCATCCAGGGCGTCGGTGCACAGCTGTTGAAACTTGAGATCGCTCTCGCCGCCGACCGCGGCGCGGGAGCAGGCCTCCGCCATGCCGCCGCCGATCACCGTCACCGCCGCCTGGGCGGATCCCGCAAAGAGCGCCAACGCCAAGGCGCCCGCCATCGTTACTGTCTTGATCATGCCTGGCCTCCATCTGACCTGGAGCCGGGTTCCGAGCGCCGAAGGCTCTCAAGGAACCTGACTAGGCCGGCAGAATCTTCTCCTGCCAGGGGCCTGTCAACGCAGGCTTTCTGCGAGATCGGTTTGGCGAACCGCTCAGGGCGCGCGGAAGCGGCGGGTCTCGCGTAGCAGGATGTAGATGCTGCTGCCGGCCACCACCAGAGCGCCGGCCAGGGTCGCCAGGCGCGGGGTCTCCTCCCAGACCAGGAACCCGATGAGGCTGGCCCAGACCAGCTGGGTGTAGTCGAACGGCGCCACCACCGCGACCGGGGCTCGGCGTATGGCCTCGGTCAGAAACAGCTGCCCCACCCCGCCGATCAGGCCCGCCGCGATCAGCAGAGAGAGGGTCGTCAGGTCGGGAATCACCCACCCGAACGGCAGGCTGGTCAAGCCCAGCAACATGCCGGCCAATGTGAAATAGAAGACGATCGTCGCGCCGGGCTCCGTGCGCCCGATCTCGCGGATGGCGATCATGGCGCCGGCCGAGCCAACGGCCGCCACCAGGGCGAAGACCGTGCCCTTCACCGCCATCTGGCTGGGGTCGGGATGGATCATGATCAGGACCCCCACCAGCCCCACCACGACGGCGCCCCAGCGATGGGCGCCGACCGTCTCCTTGAGGATCAGAGCCGAGAGCGCCGTCATGAACAGGGGCGCGGAGAACGAGAGCGCCGTGGACTCGGTCAGAGGCAGCAGGCTGACGGCGGTGAAACCACAGACCATGCCGGTCAGACCCACCGTCGAGCGCATCAGGTGGCCGAGGGGGCGTTGGGTCTTGAGCACCGAAAAGCCGCTGGTCCGGGCGATGTAGATCAGAACCGGCACGAAGGCGAAGGCGTTGCGGAAAAAGATGATCTCCAGCACCGGCACGCCGCGGCTGGAACACCACTTCACCAACGCCGCCAGGCCCGCCATGCAGACCATGGCCGCCACCCGCAGAGCGATCCCCATGCCGTTGTTCTGGACGGTGATGTGGGCGGGGGCCGGAGCGCGGGTCATGCCTTGGCCTTAGGGGGTTCGGTGGCGCGGCGCCATAGGGGTTTCCCCTCCACGGCGCCCAACCTTCATTCGAGCCCCTAGGCGAGCACCAGACCGGCTTGGGCGAGGGAATTGACGAAGGCCTGGGTTACCCGGCCATAGTCCTCGACCCCAGCCTTGAAGTCGGCTCGCGCATGGACGTGGGCCGGAACCACAAGGCCCCGGTCACCGGCCCGTTCGCACAACCCCATATCCAGCAGCTTGGCGCCGTGGCGCCGTGCGGTCTCATACGGCAGCCGCAGGTCACGTGCCAAGGCGTAGACACTGACGCTGCGGCGCAAGGCGTCGGGCGGGATCTCGTCGACGCCGCTGAAGGTGGCCGCGAGCGCCGGATCCAAGGTCACATGCAGGGTGTTGGCCCGGGTGACGGCCAGGAACAGCAGCCCTTCCACCAGTTCCAGCTTCAGGTTGGTGGTGAGCAGCGCCACGGTGTTGAGGAAATAGTCGCTCGATAGCCGCACCACCTCACGCGGCATGTAGGCGGCCATGTCCTGCGCGTCTGGCGCCGCGTCACAGGTCGCCACCAATCCGACGTCGGCCAGGGTCTGGGCGTAACGGACTGTGGCGTGGAAGTTGGTCTGGACGGCCTGGCGGACCTCCGGGCGGTCATTGACCTCGGGCGGAAACACCACCCCGCCGTCACCGCCGCGCTCGCACAACCCCTTGGCCAGCAGCTTGCGGACATGGCGGCGCGCGGTCTCGTAGGGCAGGTGCAACTCGCGGGCGATGGCATAGACGCTCACCGGGCGGCGGAAGCTCTCAGGCAGCATGACACCGGGCTCGAAATAGGCTCGCGCCAAGCCAGGCTCATCCAGAAGGTGGCGCACATTGGCCCGCACGATGGCCAGGAAGATCATCCCGGTGACCAGGTCGGTGTCGATCGCCGTGGTGATGATCTGCGCGCCGTTCAGAAAGAAGTCGCCGGCGAGGCGTACGACATGACGGCGGACATCGGGGGGGAATGTCGGGGCGTCCGGGTCTGACATCTAGATCCTGATCGGCATAACGGGTTCGCAGACCCAGGCTATTGGGATTCTCGACGGCGCGGAGAAGCCATGGCCCCGCGAGCGATCTTGTCGCAGGCGATACGGCTCGAGATTGGTCATGGACGCGACACAGGTCGCAGATATGCTAGGTCCATGTTCCCGCCCCGCCACTATCCGACACCCGCCGCCAAATGCGCCGACCTGGTGGTGCATATCACCGGCCTGACCCTGGCCCTGGTCGGCGGGGGCATCCTGCTGGGTTTGTCGGTGAAGATCGGTAGTCTCGGTCAGGTGGCCGCAGTCTCCGTTTACAGCGTGGCGATGGTGGCGATGCTCGGCCTTTCGCTGGCCTACAATTTCGCCAAGCCGACCTGGCGGCCCCTGCTGCGCCGGTTCGATCATGCGGGCATTTTCCTGATGATCGCCGGCTCCTACACCCCCTTCACGACCCAGAACCTGACCGGCGCCTGGTCCATCGCCATGACCACGGCGGTCTGGTCGCTGGCGGCGCTGGGCATCTTCGGAAAGCTGTTCCTGCCGGGGCTCGGCCGCCGTTTCTGGGTCGGACTCTATCTGGGGCTGGGCTGGCTGGTGCTGGTGGCCATCAAGCCGATGGTGGACGGTCTCTCGTGGGTCGCCCTGCTGCTGTTGGCCCTGGGCGGGGCGATCTATTCCACCGGCGCGGTCTTCTACCTGCTGGACAAGTTGCGGTTCCGCCGCGCCATCTGGCACGGCCATGTCGTGGGGGGCGCGGCCCTGCAATACGTCGCCGTGCTGATGGGCGTCGTGCTAGCCCAGCACTAGGACGCAACGCCCTTCACGATCTTCACGGTGATCGGCTCGCCCGTCACCGCCTTGGCCTTCCAGCTCTCGCCCGATGGAAGGGCGGTGCAGTAGCGGAACGGCACGGCCGATGGCTTGGCCTGCTTCAGGCAGACCTTGTCCGCCTTCAGGCTCCACGACCCGCTGGAGGGCGTGCGACGGCGACCCTTGGCCGTGTAGGTTCCATCTCTCTTCAGCCACAGCAGGGCGGTGCGACCGTCGGGATAGGTGGAGAGCACCGTGTTTCCGAAGGCGCGCGCCACCGGCGAAGCGTCACCGGCCAGAGCCGCCATGGGCGCCGCCGCCAGGCCGAAAGTCAGCAGCAGGGTCGAGGAGGGCATGGTCACGTCCATTCGCCAGCGGAAGCGCGGCGGGCTGAAAATCCTTCGCTGAAGTGTCGGTTCCATGGCGAGGTGACCATGTCCGAAATCGGCCAGACGCGCCGCCCGCCGACGCCCATGGTCCGCCTCGCTGCAACACAGGAACGAGAGAACGACATGGCCACCATCCACAAGGAAGTCATCATCGACGCCTCGGCCGATAGGGTCTGGGCCGCCATCGCCGACGTCGGCGCCCTGCACACCCGGCTGGTCCCAGGCTTCGTCGTCGACACCGTGCTGACGGACGACGTCCGCACGGTCACCTTCGGCAACGGCATGACCGCGCAGGAGACCATCATCACCATCGAGCACGACCAGCGCCGCTTGGCCTACAGCGTCGCCAGCCCGCGCCTGACCCAGCACAGCGCGTCGAACCAGGTCTTCCCCGCCGGCGAGGGCCGCTGCCGCTTCGTCTGGATCGCCGACGTCCTGCCCCATGCGGCGGCCGACACCATGGGTCCGATGATGGCCCAGGGCGCCGAGATCCTGAAGAAGACCCTTGAGGCTGCCTGACGTGGGGTCACACTTTCCGGCCGCGTAACTTGGGTTCATGCTGCTCTGAGTTGGGTCCGCAGGCGCGACCGGAATGACGTCTGCGTGGAACCTCGACCGAGGGCGGACGATGCATGATCTGGTGATCCGAAACGGGCGCGTGGTGGACGGCGCCGAGACCCCGGCCTTCCTGGCAGACATCGGCATCGACAACGGCAAGATCACAGCCATTGGAGAGATCACGCAAGGCGGACGCCGCGAGATCGACGCCGGCGGCCTGATCGTCACCCCGGGCTGGGTCGACATCCACACCCACTACGACGGCCAGGTGACCTGGGACCCCTATCTCGCCCCGTCGAGTTGGCACGGGGTGACCACCGCGGTGATGGGTAATTGCGGAGTCGGCTTCGCACCAGTGCGGCCCGACCGCCATGCCTGGCTGATCGAGCTGATGGAGGGCGTCGAGGACATCCCCGGCGCGGCGCTGTCCGAAGGCATCAAGTGGACCTGGGAGACCTTCCCTGAGTATCTGAACAGCCTTGAGGGCCAACCGCGCGTGATCGACGTGGCCACCCAGGTGCCGCACGGCGCGGTTCGGGCCTATGTCATGGGCGAGCGTGGTGCGCGCAATGAACCGGCCACCGCCGAAGACATCGCCGAGATGTCCCGCATCGTCGGCGAGGGCGTGGCCGCCGGCGCGCTTGGCTTCTCCACCTCGCGCACCATGCTGCACCTGGCCAAGGACGGCGAGCCGGTGCCCGGCACCTTCGCCGCCGAGGACGAACTGCTGGGGATCGGGCGGGCCATGGGCCTGGCCGGCCACGGCGTCTTCGAAATGGCGTCGGACATGGCGCCGGCCGAGGACGAGTTCAACTGGATGCGGACCCTGTCAGCCGAGACCGGGGTGCCGGTCACCTACGGCCTGCTGCAATCCCCGGTAAAGGCCGACGGCTGGCGCAGGCTGCTGCAATTGACCGAAGAGGCCCGCGCCGAGGGCGCCCAGATCACCGCCCAGATCGCCTGTCGTCCCACTGGAATGGTGCTGGGCTGGCAGAGTACGGTGCATCCCTTCATCGGCCGGGAGACCTACCGCAAGCTGGCGCCTCTGCCCTTCGCCGAGCGGATCGTGCGACTGGCCGACCCGGCCGTCCGCGCCCAGATCCTGGCCGAGCCCTCCAAGTCCATGGGCGCCATCGGGATGATCCTGACCCAGGGCTTCGACCGCATGTTCCGCCTGGAGCACGCCAGCGGCCTGGACTACGAGCCCCGCGCCGAGGACTCCATCGCCCACCTGGCCAAGACCACCGGTCAGTCGCCAGACGCCATCGTCTACGACATGCTCATGGAGAAGGACGGTCGCGGCTACATCTACCTGCCGCTGCTGAACTATGCGGAGTTCAACTTCGACCACATCCACGAGATGATGAACCACCCCAACACGGTGCTCAGCCTGTCCGACGGCGGGGCCCACTGCGGGGTGATCTGCGACGCCAGCTTCCCCACCTACATGCTGACCCACTGGGTCCGGGACCGCTCGCGCGGTGAGCGCCTGAGCCTGGAGAAGGTGGTCGCCATGCAGACCCGCGACACCGCCCGGCTCTACGGCCTCCACGATCGCGGCACGCTCGCGCCCGGCATGAAGGCCGACCTCAACCTGATCGACTTCGAGAAGCTGGCGATCCTGGCGCCCGAGATGGCCTTCGACCTGCCCGCCCAGGGCCGCCGCCTGATCCAGCGCGCCCAAGGCTATGTCGCTACCCTCGTCGATGGCGTGGTCACCTTCGAGAACGGCGAAGCCACCGGCGAGATGCCGGGCAAACTCATCCGCGGCCCGCAGTACGCGCCGATGGCGCAGGCGGCGGAGTAGTCACGCACCTAGCCGCGCCTTCAGGCTCTCGCGGTGACGGCGGCTGAGCCGCAGTTCAGTTCCGTCGGCCAGCCGCACGGTTGCGTCGCCGTTGGCCAGGGGCTCGACCTGCCGCACGCGGTCCACGGCGACAATAGACCGGCGGTGGATGCGGACGAACCGCGCCGGGTCCAGCTGGGCGGCCAGGCGCTCGGAGGTCTCCCGCAGCAGGTGGACGCCCTCCCTGGCGTGCAGGGCCTGGTAGTTGCCCTGGGTCTCGATCCAGTCGACCTCATTCAGGTCCAGCAGGGTGACGCGGCCGCGCTCGCGGATCGTCAGGCGGCGAAGCCAAGCGCCCTCAGCCGGAGGCCGTAAGCGCTGGGCCACCTGGATCAGGGCCAGGAACAGCGACAGGCAGAAGATCAGCAGCAGGCTGTTGGCCAGCAGCTGCTGCCGCGCCTCGGCGACGGACGGCCAGGCCTTCCCCTCCAGAAACCAGGCGGCCAGAACGCAGGAGATCAGGATCAGGGTCGGCGCCATCACCAGGACGGCAAGGCCCTGCCGCGCGAGGTTGAGGGCGCTGTTGGCCGGATAGCGGCGGGCCAGGCTCAGCAGGATCGGCGTCACCGAGGCGCCCAGCAGGCCCGCGCAGACCAGCCGCAGGGCTTCCCGCCCCCAGTCCCAACGACCGCCCGACGCCAGCGCCGCCGCCAGGTTGCCGGGAGTCAGCACGCCCATGAACACCAGCCAGTAGACGAAGGCCAAGGCGGTCCATCGGACGGCGTCTGCGGGCGGGCGAAGGGACGGCGGCATCAAGCGGGACTTGGCCATGGGCGACGCCGCGCGTCCAGATCGCGGCGGGCTTTGTGACCAATCGGCCGTGGGCTGGGATGGGCCGGTCTTACCGCGCGACGGGCCGGGCCTCACCCTCAGGCGCGACATGAAGGACCCCGACCATGATCTGGAAGACCGCCGCCCTGCTGGCCCTGCTCCTGGCTACCCCGGCCTTCGCCGCGCCAGGCGTGAAGACCGAGGCCGGATCGGTCCGCGGCGTGACCGAACACGGCGTCAGCGCCTATCTGGGCCTGCCCTATGCCGCCCCGCCGGTAGGCTCGTTGCGCTGGCGGCCTCCAAAGCCCGCGAAACCCTGGTCCGGCGTTCGCCCGGCCACCACCTTCGCACCCGCCTGCCCGCAGACCGGCGTCTCCATGCCCGGCGAGACGCCGCCGCAGACGAGCGAGGACTGCCTCTACCTCAATGTCTGGACGCCGCCCCGCCCGCCGAAGGGTGGTGCGCCGGTGATCGTCTGGATTCATGGCGGCGGCTACGCCAACGGCGCCCCGGCCATGCCGCTCTACTCCGGCGACCGGCTGGCGAGGAAGGGCGTGGTGGTGGTCACCCTCGCCTATCGCCTGGGCCCGCTCGGCTTCCTGGCTCATCCCGAGCTCAGCGCCGAGGGCGGCGGCGCATCAGGCAACTACGGCTTGATGGATCAGATCGCCGCGCTTGAGTGGGTCCAGCGCAACATCGCGGCCTTCGGGGGCGACCCCGGCAAGGTCACCATCGCCGGCCAGTCGGCGGGGGCCATGTCGGTCAGCCTGCTGATGGCGTCACCCCGCGCCAGGGGCCTGTTCCAGCGCGCCATCGGCCAGAGCGGCGGGGTGTTCGAACCGCTGCAGCTGGCGCCGGGCTACCAGCTGGCCCAGGCCGAGAAGGATGGCGTCGCCTATGCCAATTCCGTCGGCGCCGAGTCCCTGGCGGACCTCCGCGCCCTACCGGCCGAAGAGCTGCTCGGCGGTCAGGCCGGCAAGGTGAGCCATCCGGTCATCGGGCCCGGCCTCCTGCCCCAGTCGCCCTATGACGCCTTCGTGGCCGGCCGCCAGAACAGTGTCCCGATCCTGGTGGGCTACAACGCCGACGAGGCGCGCTCGCTCGCCGACGTCAGCAAGGTCACGGCCACCAGCTTCGCCGCTGACCTGGCCCGCGCCTGGGGACCACTGCCGCCCGGCATCGTCGCGGCCTATCCCTTCACCACCGATGAAGAGGCCAGGCGCGCACGGATCGCCCTGGAAACCGACCTGCGGTTCGGCTGGGACATGTGGGCCTGGGCGCGACTTCAGGCCAAGGCCGGGCAGCCGGTCTATTTCTACCGCTTCGACCAGGCGCCGCCCTTCCCGGCCGGGGTCCGCGGGGGCTGGGGCGCCAGCCACTTCACCGAGCTCTGGTACATGTTCGACCACCTGGACCAGGAGCCGTGGGCCTGGACCACCGCCGATCGGCGGTTGGCCGAGGCGATGTCGAGCTATTGGGTGAACTTCACCAGGACCGGAGACCCCAACGGGCCGGGCCTGCCGAAATGGCCGGCCTTCACCACCGAGGCCGGAAACGTCCTAGCGCTGGGCGCGACCATCGCCCCTGGACAGCCGCCGGTCCCGGTGCCGATCCGCGCCTTCGACCAGACCTATGACGCCGTGCGCGGCAAGCCCTTCGGCCGCTAGCAGGCTTCGAGCAGGGCCATGGTCCCCTGGCCGCCGTCGGCGCAGATGCTGACGATGGCCCGTTCGCCCTTGGGACGGCCGGCCAGCTCCTTGACCGCCTGGCTGAGGATGCGGGCGCCGGTCGCGCCGAAGGGGTGGCCGAGCGCCAGGCTGCCACCGTTGGGATTGACCCGCTCGCGGGGGAAGGCGCCCATCGGGATGGTGACGCCCGCCTTGGCCTTCAGGAAGTCGGGGCTCTCCCAGGCCTTGATGTGGGCCAGGACCTGGGCGGCGAAGGCCTCGTGGATCTCCCACAAGCCGACATCGGCATAGGTCAGTCCGTTGCGGGCCAAGAGGCGCGGCACGCCACAGGCTGGCGCCATCAGCAGGCCCTCATGCGCCAGGTCGATGGAGGTGACCTCGTAGTCCAGCAGCTTTACGCGGGGGATCGATTTGGGCAGGCGGCCGAGGCCGGCCTCCGAGGCCACCCACAGCCCCGCCGCCCCATCGGTGAAGGGCGAGGAGTTGCCGGCCGTGAGCGTGCCCTTGCCGCTGGTGCGGTCGAAGGCGGGCGGCAGTTTCGCCAGCCTCTCCAGCGAGGTGTCCTTGCGCGGGATGGTGTCGCGGGTCCCCTCGCCGGCGGGGATCACCAGGTCGTCGAAGAAGCCCCGTTCCCAGGCGGCCACCGCGGTCTGGTGGCTGGCCAGGGCCACGGCGTCCTGGTCGGCGCGGGTCAGCGCCCAGTCCTTGGCGGTGATCTCGGTGTGCTCGCCCATGCTGAGCCCCGTGGTGCGGTTGGCGACGCGGGGAATGAACAGGCGCAGGTCCGAGAGCTTCAGTTGCGACAGCGCCTTTAACCGGTCGCCGAGACTGCGGGCCTGCTGCACGGCGCGGATGCGGTCTGACAGCGGGATCGAGAGGCCGATGTGGATGTGGCTCATGCTCTCCACTCCGCCCACCAGGGCCAGGTCCCGGCCCCGCCCGTCGATCATGCCGGCCGCCTCGAAGGCCGCCGCCATGCTGGTGGAGCAGGCCATGATGGTGGAGAAGGCTGGGATGGTCGGGTCGACACCGGAGTCCAGCAGCACCTCGCGGGCGATGTTGCTCCAGGTCAGGTTGGGGATCACCGTCCCCCAGACCGCGAAGTCGGGCCGTCCGCCGCCGAGCTGGCCCACCATGTGCTTCACCACCGGGACCGAGAGGGCGATGGCGTCGAGACCCGCCAGCTGGGCGTCGATCTTGGTGAAGGGGGTGCGGACCCCGGCGGCGAGCCAGATGTCAGTCTTCATGGGGCGGGCTCCGGTGGACTGAACCCTCTAGATGGGCTTGGCCACACCAGACACCAAGACGCCGCTTTCCGCCTAGCCCAGGTGGCCGCCGGCCTTGGCCCAGGTCAAGAAATGCTCGGGCCAGTGCGAAGCCGACGAGCCTTCCGGCGCCCGCAGGCCGAAACCGTGGGCGCCGCTCTCATAGACGTGCAGGGCGGCGGGCACGCCGAGGGCGCACAGCGCCTGGAACGGCTGGATGGAGTTGGCCATGGGGACGCGCTGATCGGCGGCGGCATGGAAGAAGAAGGTGGGGGGCGTGGCTTTGGTCAGGCCCTTGAACATGTTCTCCCGCGGGCCCTTGGGGACGTTCAGGTAGGGATAGCCCAGGCATATGAAGCTGGGCGTGGCGTCCAGCTTGTCGGCGGCGGCGGCGGCGGCCGGCGGATATAGCGCCTCGGTCGACCGGGTCGCGAGCGCCGCGGCGCTCGTCTGGGTGACCGTGACCTTCGATCCGCCCGGCGCACCGTTTGGCTATAGCTCGATCATCCGCCCCACGCGCGGCTGGGTCGCGGCCTTGGCTGAGGTGGCGCTCATCAGGGCGGAGGTCAGCAGTCCGGCGGCCAGCAGGCCACGGCGATCAGTGTCGGACATCGGATACTCTTAGATCTGGCCAAGGCCGGCGAACAGCGCCGCGTCGGGTGTGCCCAGGCGATGAAAGACCGGCGGAAAGCCCAGCTCCGCGGAGGTCGTGACGTCTTGTCCCCCGGCCTGCGTCTCACCCGTCCACACGTTCACCCAGTCGGCCCCGGCGGGCAGGTAGACCTGGCGTTCGGTCCTTCCCTCGCGGATCACCGGGGCCACCAGAAGGTCGGCGCCATAGAGATACTGGGTCTGGTCGGCATAGGTCGCGGGATCGTCCTGGAAGTGCAGGAACATCGGCCGCTGCAGCGGCAGGCCGGTGGCCGCCGCCTCCGCCGAGAGCCTGGCCACATAGGGCGCCAAGTGGCGGAACACTCGGGTCATCCGCGCGAAGTGCGCCAGGACCTGAGGGTCTCCGTCCAGCTGCAGGTTCTCGTCGGGACGGTTGCCCTCGTGAGAGCGCATCACCGGTGTGAAGGCCGCCATCTCCGACCAGCGCATCAGGAGCTCGGCGGTTCGGACGTTGCCGAACAGGCTCGTGTAACCGCCGATGTCGCTGTGGTGGTAGGCGTTGCCCAGCAGGCCTGAGGAGAGCGCGCCGCAGATCACCGTGCCGATGCCGTCATGGCGGCTGAAATCCACCGACTGGTCGCCGGCCCAAAGCAGCGGACAATGCGCCTGGACCCCGGTGTAGCCGGCCCGCAGGAAGAACAGCGCCTCGCCGGTCTGGCCGCGCTTGGCGACGGCGCGGGCGTTGACCTGCGCCCAGAGGGTCGGCCAGGCGTTGTGCATCAGCATCCCGTCGACGCCGTTGGCCAGCTTCACATCAGTGGGCAGGTACTCGCCGAAATCGGCCATCCAGCCCGAGAGGCCGAAGTCCAGCATCTGGCGGCCGATGATCTCCTCCTCGAACCACTCGCAGGCCGCAGGAATCGTAAAGTCCACCACCCCGCAGTCGAACTCGCCGAAGTCGACGATGTAGGGGGCTGAACCATCCAGAGTCATGGCGAGATAGCCAGCGTCCTTGGCCAACCCGTAGAAGCTGCCGTCCACGGCGAGATAGGGGTTCACGTAGCCCAGGAAACGGATGCCCTTGGCCCGCAGCTCGCCGATCTGGGTGTCCAGGTTCGGGTAGCGCTCGGGGTTCCACTTCCAGTCCCAGAACAGCCGCTTGCCAAACGAGGTGATGCGCAGCCCCACCCAGTCCTCGCACCAGAGGCCCGCGACCGCGACGTCCGCGTCGAGGAAGTTCTGCAACCGGTCGAAGCTCTCCGCGCCCTGCTTGAGGCCCACAATGGCGCCCTCCAGCACCCAGGCAGGAAGCTGCGGCTGGCGGCCGAAACGCTCGGACAGCACGCCCACGATCTCCACGAAGGTGTCGCGCGCCCAGACCTCGATCTTGGCCGGAATTTCCCAGACCTCGATCTCGTGGAAGCCGCCGTGGCGGAAGTCGAGGACGCTATAGGCCGTGGTGTCGACGTGCAGGGCGTAGCGCCGCGACGAGACATAGGTCGGTTGCGGATAGTTGGTGTTGAAATAGTCCCCACCGGCGCCGCCCAAGTCCGCCTGCAGGGTGATCATCTTGGTCTTGTCGCGGCCTACCCCGGGCTCCGAGGTCCACAGCGGAAAACGACGGCCGCGCATGTCGAAATAGGACATCTGTTCGCCGCCGCCCCAGACGTGCTCCCCGTCCTCGGCAAGGGTGCGAATCCACAGACGATTGAGCGTGGGGTCCGTCGCCTCCAGGCCGATGGCGGCCTCGCCGATCGTCAGAAGCAGCACCGGCCGCTCGGTGGCGGAGGCCGCCAGGGCGATAGAGACCCCTTCGCCTGTCCGGGTGATCGTCGCCGCCCGCAACGGAACGCGCGCGCTCACATAGTCGCCGATCTTGAAGTTGCCCCTCAGCATCTCGACCTCGGGCTCGCCACGGCCGACGAAGAGGCAGGGTGCGTCCGCTGCGTGGCGCAGGATCACCCGCCCGGCCTCGACAATGTCAAAGCCCGAGGGCCGATCGACAACCTGCATCCAAACTCCTCTAGCTAGAATCCCTGGGGGTCTGCGCGTACGATTCCAACCTGGTCGGACCACCAGGTTGGATAGAAGCCCGTCGTCAGCGCGGGCTGTGTTCTTCAGGCCAGCCCGGTCAAGCAATATGTTATATAGTCATATAATTGTGTTGGCATTGCCAGCCCGTTGTGCAGGCATGCCGCCGCTGACCGGGAAACGGACGAACGTGAACTCGTCGCTGAACATCCGCGGCATCGGCGCCACCTCCTTCTCCTCGGGTTCGGAACCGGCCGTCTCGACCGTCATCGACGGCGTGGTCTGGCCCAGGGGCTTCTTCTTCCGCCTAGCGCGGAACCGAGCCGACTCCCGAGCCTTGTGTCCTCACGTTCCAGCGAGGCGCTCATGAGTATTTTCGGCAAGATCTTCGACAAGATTTTCCACCACAAGAAGCCGGGCGCTCCAGCCCCCGCGCCGAAGGCCGCCGCACCTGCCGCCCCGGCGGCGCCCGCCAC
>NZ_JBBKVV010000034.1:0-19843 GCF_037968635.1 Phenylobacterium sp. | reverse complement strand
TCGGAGAAGGGCATGGGCTCGATCCAGCCGATGCCGGCCCCCAGCTCCGAGGCCTGGTCACGCATCTTCTGCAGGCAGCGCGCGGCGGCCTGCGCGAAGTCGGCTCGGCCGCTGGCCCGGGCCAGTTCGGTCAGGGCGAAGGCGTAGCCGGGCCACCCGGTGGAGGGGCTGACCGACAGGCGCTCCTTGCCGGCCAGATAGGCCAGCACCTCCTCGCCGGCCTCCACCGCTTCGTCCAGGGTGCCGGCGTCCTGACCCGCGGCGTGTAGTTCCAGCAGCAGCAGGATGACCCCGCAGGCGCCGTGATAGAGGCTGTAGTCGGACCGCGCGTCGGCGGCGTCGGTTCGCCGCCACTTCGCCCGCCCCTCCACCCTCTGGGCCCGGATGAAGGTCATCGCCTCGCGCGCGGCCGCCATGTGGTCGGTCATGGTTCGTCTCCCCCGTGGGCGTCGACCGCCCCTCTGGTCTTGCGGCCAGGAGGCGATGCTCCGGGTTGGGGGTCAAGGCCCCGCGCGTCCGGCATGGCCAAGGCCGGGGACTTGGGCGATGGTCGGCGCCAAGCCTGCCGGGAGCCTCCCATCATGACCCAAGACGCCTGGATCGCCCGCGGGGCCACGAGCCCGCCTCTGCGCGAGGACACCATCGGCCAGGCGCTGACGCAGGCCGCCCGCCGCTGGCCCGACCAGGAGGCCGTGGTCTCGGTCCACCAGGGAATCCGTTGGACTTGGCGGGACCTTGACGGTCACTCAACGGCCATGGCGGCCGGGCTGCTGGCCCTCGGACTCGAGCCCGGCGACCGCATCGGCATCTGGTCTCCCAACCGCGCCGAGTGGACCCTGACCCAGTTCGCCGCCGCCCGCGCCGGCCTGATCCTGGTGACCATCAACCCCGCCTATCGGCTCTCCGAGGTCGAGTACACGCTGAACAAGGTTGGGGTTAAGGCGCTAGTGGCGGCGGAAAGCTTCAAGACCAGCCTCTACGCCGACATGATCGACAGCCTCGCCCCCGAGATCGCCGGCAGTACGCCCGGCCAGATCGCCTCCGCCCGCCTTCCACAACTTAAAACTGTAATCCAGATCGGCGGCGACTTAAGGTCGGGCTGGCTGCCCTTCGAGGCCGTTCCTGGTCTCTCCACGGCCACCAACATGTTGCGCCTTGCGGCCATCGAGCCGACCCTGAAGGCCGCCGACCCCATCAACATCCAGTTCACCAGCGGCACCACCGGCCTGCCCAAGGGCGCGACCCTCAGCCACCGAAACATCCTCAATAACGGCTTCTTCGTGGGCGAGGCCATTGGCCTGGCGGAGGGCGACCGCCTCTGCCTGCCGGTGCCGCTCTACCACTGCTTTGGCATGGTGATGGGCGCCCTGGGCTGCCTGACCCACGGCGCGGCCATGGTCTATCCCTCCGACGGTTTCGACCCCGTCGCTGTGCTGGAGGCCGTCCAGGCCGAGCGCTGCACCGGCCTGTTCGGCGTCCCCACCATGTTCATCGCCATCCTCGGCCACCCCGACTTCGACACCTACGACCTCTCGTCACTGCGCACCGGCGCCATGGCCGGTTCCCCCTGCCCGGTCGAGGTGATGAAGCAGGTGATCGGCCGCATGCACATGTCCGACGTCACCATCGCCTACGGCATGACCGAGACGAGCCCGGTCAGTTTCCAGAGCGCCCAGGACGACCCCATGGACCGCCGGGTCGGCACCGTCGGTCGGGTCCAGCCCCACCTCGAATGCAAGGTCGTCGACCTCGAAGGGGCCACCCTGCCGCGCGGCGAGACCGGCGAACTGTGCACCCGCGGCTACTCAGTGATGCTGGGCTACTGGGACGACGCCGAGAAGACCGCCGAGGCCATCGACGCCGACGGCTGGATGCACACCGGAGACCTCGCCGTCATCGACGAGGCCGGCTACGGCAACATCGTCGGCCGCATCAAGGACATGGTCATTCGCGGCGGCGAGAACGTCTATCCCCGGGAGGTGGAGGAGTATCTGTACCGCCACCCCAAGGTCGAGGACGTCACGGTGGTGGGCGTCCCCGACCCCCGCTTCGGCGAAGAGCTCTGCGCCTGGATCCGCCTAAAGCCCGGCGAGACCGCCACCCAGGAGGACCTGACCGACTTCTGCCGCGGCCAGATCGCCCACTACAAGATCCCCCGCTATGTCCGCTTCGTGGACGCCTTCCCGATGACCGTCACCGGCAAGGTGCAGAAGTTCCTGATCCGCGACCAGATGATCGCCGAGCTCAACCTGACCGTGGCGCAGACCGCCTAGTTGAACTCAGACGCGAAACGGGTAGGTATTCGCCCACTTTGGGGGCGCACAACATGGCCATCGACATCGCGGCGGTGACGCCTGTGCGCCCCACCGATCGACTGCGCTCGATCCTAGCCGGCTCCGCCGGGAACCTCGTCGAGACCTACGACTGGTTCGTCTATGCCGCCTTCGCCCTCTATTTCGCCAAGGTCTTCTTCCCCGACGGCGACCAGACCGCCCAGCTCCTGAACACCGCCGCGGTCTTCGGGGTCGGGTTCTTCGCCCGACCGGTTGGGGCGTGGCTGATGGGCCTCTACGGCGACCGTGTGGGTCGCAAGGCGGCCATGGTCGCCTCGGTCAGCCTGATGTGCTTCGGCTCTCTGATCATCGCGCTCTGTCCTGGCTACGCGGTGATCGGAGCCTGGGCGCCGGGGATCCTGGTGACCGCCCGCATCTTGCAGGGGGTCAGCATGGGCGGCGAGTACGGCACCAGCGCCACCTACATGTCGGAGATGGCCGGGCGAGATAACCGAGGCTTCTGGTCGGGGATCTTCTACTCCACCCTGATCGGCGGCCAGCTGCTGGCGGTGGCCACCCTGCTGGTGCTGAGCGCCTTGTTGTCGAACGACGACATGCAGGCCTGGGGCTGGCGCGTCCCGTTCTTCATCGGCGGAGCCCTGGCCCTGGCGGTGTTCTGGTTCCGGCGCGGGATGCACGAGACCCCGTCCTTCCACGCCCGCACCGGCGAACGCGCCAGCACCTGGAAACTGATCACCACCCACCCCCGCGAAAGCCTGTTGGTGATGGGACTGACCGCCGGCGGGACGCTCGGCTACTACACCTACTCGACCTATATTCAGAAGTTCCTGGTCAACACATCAGGGTTCTCCAAGGGTACCGCCACCGCCATCACCGCCAGCGCCCTGGTGGTGTTCATGCTGGCCCAGCCGCTGTTGGGCATGCTGTCGGACCGGGTCGGAAGGCGCCCCTTGCTGATCGCCTTCGGCGTGGCGGGCGTGACCCTGACCTGGCCAATTCTCTCGACCCTGGCGGTCACGCGAGATCCCCTGGCGGCCTTCGGCATCACGGCCGGAGCCCTGCTGATCGTGGCCGCCTACTCCTCGGTGAACGGGGTGGTGAAGGCCGAGCTTTTCCCCACCGAGGTTCGCGCGCTCGGGGTCGCCCTGCCCTACTCCCTGGCCAACGCCCTGTTCGGCGGCACGGCGGAATATGTCGCCCTGTGGTTCAAGTCCAAGGGCCACGAGACCTGGTTCTTCACCTACGTCACCGTGGTCATCGGCGCCTCGCTGCTGGTCTATGTCTTCATGCGCGACACGCGAAAGCATAGTCGGATCGCCGAAGACTAGGGTTCGACGTTGAAAGCCGCCGGCGGTTCGCCCCGCTGCTGGCGCTCCCAGGCGGCGGTGTAGGCCGCCTCGATGTGGCGGCGGCTGAGGTCGGTGTCGAACAGCGGCGCGTCCTTGATCCGGGCGGCCAGCCGCGCCTTGAGGTCCGCGAGCCGTTCCGGATGAGTAGCCAGGTCCAGCGCCAGGGCCTCATAGGCTTCCAGGCTCTCGGTGATCAGTTCAGGAAGGCCAACGGCGTTCAGCAGGCTAGCGGCCACCCGCGCAGCAAACCCTTGCCCCGCGCAGGTGACAATGGGCAGGCCGGTCCACAGGGCGTCACTGGCCGTCGTGTGAGCATTGTATGGCAGGGTGTCGAGGAACAGGTCAGCCAGCCGGTGGCGAGCAAGGTGGTCCTCCGGCGTAACCTTGGGCGCGAACACCAGCCGGTCGCCGGACACCCCGCGTTCCTGGGCCTCGGCCCGAAGATTGCGGACCACGGCCGGGTGGGATTCCAGGAGCCACATCACACTGCCTGGGACCTTGCTCAGCAACCGCATCCAGGTGTCGAACACCTGAGGATTGAGTTTGTAAGTAGCGTTGAAGCAGGCGAACACGAAGGCGTCGTCGGGCAGACCTGCCTCGACCCGCGTTGGTGTTTCGGGCGGTACGACCCGGCTGTGATCGTTGACCTGATAGCTGTGCGGCAGTCGGATGACCTGCTCACTGTAGAACCGCTCCGCGCCGGGCGGGATGACGTGTCCATCGGCCAGGATGTAGTCGAAGAAGTCGGCCCCCACTGTCCCCGGATGTCCAAGATAGTTGAACTGCAAGGGCGCGGGACGATGGGCGAAGATGCCGGGCCGGCAGTGCGTGGTGAGGCCGGTCAGATCCACGACGATATCGATCTCCGCCGCCCGGATCATCTGGGCGACCTCCAGGTCGCTAAGTCGGGCGACATCGTGGAAGATCGGGAAGGCTGCGCGAATTCGCGCGCGCACAGGGTCTTCGACTGAGGGGCCCAGCGCGTAGCCCGAGAGCTCGAAGCGCCCCTTGTCGTGGAGCTCGAAGAGGCCAGCGATCAAGTGCGCCACAGCGTGATTGCGGAAGTCCGCCGAGACGTAGGCCACTCGGATCCTGTCATGTCGGTAGGCGTCCCCGGTCCAGAGCGGCGCGGGGCGCACGGGGAACCGAGCCCTCGCATGGACCTGGGCGCAGGCGAGTTGCGCGGCAGGATCATCAGAGTGGGAGAGGAAGCCGAACGGCAGGTCGGCGGATTCGCCCCGTCCGATCCGCTGCGCGATCAAGGTACTGGTCTGGTCATAGTCCAACCAGTCGCACACTTGGAGCTGCTGGTGGAGCAGTTGCCCCAGGGCCTCGACGCTGTCTGGGTGAAGCCTGAGACCTGCTCGGTAGCTTTCCACGGCCTCCTCGGGCCGCCGGAGATAGCCGAGCACGTTGCCCCGGTTGATCAGCGCCAGGCCGTAGTCAGGCTGGTGGCCGAGCGCCTGATCGTAGCTGGCGAGGGCGTCCAGGTGGCGGCCAAGCCTGGCAAGGACATTTCCACGGCAATTCAGGGCGTCGACATCTGTGGGCGCGATCCTCAGCGCCTGCTGGAATCCCGCCAAGGCTTCTGGCAGTCGGCCCAGCATAGACAACACCTTGCCCGAGGCCAGCGGCGCCCCCCCATGGTCGGGGTTGTTGACGGCCGCCATGCGCCAGAGCCCAAGCGCGTTCTCGAACATGCCCCGGGCCTTGTAGATCAGGCCGAGGTTGAGCAGCGCGTCGGGATGGACTGGAAACCGCGCGAGCACCGCCCGATAGAGCAGCTCGGCCTCGTCCAGGCTCCCCAGCCTGTGCAGCCGCACAGCCTCGTTTAGATCCGCCGCCGCGTCCTGCGGCGGAACCGCGTTCCTCATGGGCCGACCGCGTCCCTAGAGCGCGGCTTCGACCGCGGCGGTGATCTCATCGGCCTGCGGCTCGGTGCGCGGGCCGAAGGCGCGGATCAGCTTGCCGTCCTTGCCCACCAGCAGCTTGTGGAAGTTCCAGGCCGGGTCGGCGGACTCGCCCAGCTCGGCCAGGGCCCACTTATAGAACGGGTGAGCGGTGTCGCCCTTCACGTCTTCCTTGGAGGTCAGTGGGAAGTCGATGTTGAACTTGGTTTCGCAGAAATCCTTGATCTCTTCCTCGGTGCCCGGCTCCTGCCCCATGAACTGGTTGCAGGGCACGCCCAGGACCACCAGGCCCTTGGCCTTGTAGTCGCTGTAGAGCTTTTCCAGACCCTCATACTGCGGTGTCAGGCCGCATGCGGACGCGGTGTTGACCACCAGCACGACCTTGTCCTTGAAGGTGGTCAACGGCAGGGCTGCGCCATCGATGGACTTGAACGAGAAATCATAGGCGTCGGACATGGCGGGTTCCTCCAAGGATGTGGCGACAGGCTACCCTCCTTACCCCGCGTCCTCCAACGCCTGTTCGACGGCCAGCGCCAGATCCAGGGCGCGCGCCGCCTCCTCCCCGGTCACGACGGGGCGCGGAGCATCGCCGCGCACCGCCGCCAGGAACCCCGCGACGCTGGCGCCCAGAGGGTCCTTGGCGCCCGGTGTATCGGCGAAGTCGGGGTTGAGCGGGAAGCCGGTGGTGTTGCGGAACTCCCGGGTCAGGAAGTCGATTTCCAGTTCGCCGGAGGGATAGACCACCTTCATGGAGCGCTTGCGGGCGGGCGCCATGCGCGAGGCGTCGAACACGGCCAGGAAGCCGTTGTCGAAATTGACCTCGGCGCGGGCCTGATCCCAGCCGCCGCTGAAGTCGCGGACACCCTCGGCCTCCACCGCCAGAGGCTGGCCGACGGAAAGCGACAGGGCCAGGTCCAGGTCGTGGACCATCAGGTCCAGCACCACCGAAACGTCGAGGCTGCGTTCCGACGGTGGGCCGTGGCGCACCGCCTCCAATCGCAGGGGCTGTTCGGGAACGTCGAAAAGTCCGATCGCCTGGAACACGACCCGCTCCTGGTGGCCACAGGCCAGCACCAGTTTGCGCTGGGCGGCCGCGCCGATGATGCGGTCGGCGTCGTCCAGGCTGACCGCCAGGGGCTTCTCCACATAGACAGACTTGCCCGCGGACAGCGCCGCCAGCGCTCCCTCTGCGTGATGACTGCCGGGCGAGGCCACGGTGACGACGTCGACTTCCGCCAGAAAGGCCTCAAGGTCGGCGAAACCCTGGCCGCCGTGACTCTCGGCGATTTCCCGGGCCCGCGCGAGATGGTGGGGGTCGTAGACGGCGGCCAGGCGCGCGCCCAGCTGATTGGCGTACTGGCGCGAGTGGTAGCCGCCGAACACGCCGGCCCCGATCACGCCGCCCCGCAAGATTTCCGCCATGACTCACTCCGAAAGCTCGCCTGCGCTTACATGGACTGGACCCTGGACGCCACCGGCGTGACCGACTAAACGTTCGTTTGAAATCCGCTTACGTCGTAAATCAAGACAAGCCCCTGCGAAGGAAAAGCCCATGACCACGTCGCGCGAAATTCGTCTGAAGACCCGCCCCGTGGGCCTACCCACGGCGGCGAATTTCGAAGTGGTCAGCGTCGACCTGGCCGCACCGGAGCCCGGCCAGGTCCAGGTGCGGAACACCTGGATGACGGTCGACCCCTACATGCGCGGCCGCATGAACGACGTGAAGAGCTACACCCCGCCCTTCGCCCTGGGCGAAGTTCTGCAGGGCGGCGCCGTGGGCGAGGTGATCGCTTCGAACGACCCGAACTTCAAGGTCGGGGACCTGGTGCAGTCGGGCAATGGCTGGCGGGAGGCCTTCAACGCTCCGGCCTCGACGGTCCAGAAGTTGGAGACCCAGGGCCTGCCACCGGAGGCCTTCCTCGGCGTCGCCGGCATGCCCGGCCTGACCGCCTATGTCGGCCTGCTGAAGATCGCCGCCCTGAAGCCCGGCGACGTGGTCTTCGTCTCCGGCGCCGCCGGCGCGGTGGGTTCGGTGGTCTGCCAGATCGCCAAACTGAAAGGCCACAAGGTCATCGCCTCGGCGGGCGGACCGGAAAAGACCAAGTTCCTAAAGGACGAACTCGGGGTGGACGTGGCCATCGACTACAAGGCCACCCCCGACCTCACCGCCGCCCTGCTGGCCGCGGCCCCCGAAGGTATCGACGTCTATTTCGAGAACGTTGGCGGCGAGCACCTTGAGGCGGCCCTCAACGCCGCTGCCCCCTTCGCCCGTTTCGCGATCTGCGGGATGATCTCGCAGTACAACGCCACGGCGCCGGTCCCCGGTCCCCGCAACATGGCCCTGATCATCGGCAAGAACCTGCGGCTGGAAGGCTTCATCGTCTCCAATCACTGGGACATGATGCCCGCCTTCATCAAGGACCTCTCCGAGTGGTCGGCCGCCGGCAAGCTCAAGTGGAAGCAAACGGTCAAGGAAGGCATTGAGAAAGCCCCCGAAGCCTTCCTCGGCCTGTTCAGCGGCGACAACTTCGGAAAGATGCTGGTCAAGCTCTCCTAGCCCCGCGCGGCGCCCCGCGGGAGGCAAACTCCTGCGGGGATGAACGTTTGCGCCGTTGGCCGGGTGGCGGGGAAGGTCTACAAGCCTTCCCGACTTCCCTCCCCGGAGCTCCCTGTGTCCCGTCTGTTCAGCGCCTATGTGATCGTCGATTGGAGCGCGGCCGCCAAGCCGTCGACGGGCCCCGATTCCGTCTGGATCGGGGTCGCCAAGCGCGACGTCCGGTTCCGCCTCACCTTCGAGAGCCATAACCCGGCGACCCGGGCCGAAGCCGAGAAGCTGCTCAACACGATCCTCGACGACTTCAAGAAGCGCTCGGAGCGCGCCCTGGTGGGCTTCGATTTCCCGCTGGGGTTCCCGCGCGGCTTCGCCAAGGCTCTAAATCTGGCCGGCGAACCGCCCTGGCGCGCGGTCTGGGACCAGCTCGACAAGATGGTCAAGGACAAGGCCGACAACACCAACAACCGCTTCGGCGTGGGATCGGAGATCAACCGGCGCATGACCGGCGGGCCCTTCCCGTTCTGGGGTTGCCCGCCCAAGGACGCGCTCACCACCCTTCAGCCCAAGCGCACGCGGGCCCATGAGGCCGGCGACCTGCCGGAGTTCCGCCACGCCGATCAGGCCGCCAAGGGCGCGGCTTCGATCTGGAAGCTCTACTACAATGGCTCCGTCGGGGGGCAGGCGATCCTGGGCATCCCGGCGGTGCGGCGGCTGAAGCTGGCGCGCGGCGAGGCGGTGAAGGCCTATCCCTTCGAAACCGGCTTCAAGGCGCTCACCGAGGCTGATCTAGACGGCGTCGATGTGGTGGTCACCGAGGTCTATCCCAGCCTCTACAAGGCCCAGCCGATGCCGGGCGAGGTCAAGGACCAGGCCCAGGTGCGGGTCACCGCCGAGCACTTCGCCAAGCTGGATGAAGCCGGCAAGCTAGGCGCCCTGTTCGGGCCTTCCAAGACCGCCGATCCGATGGTGGTGATGGACGCCGAGACCGAAGAAGGCTGGATCCTGGGGGTCGAGGTCTAGGGGGCCTCACGCATGGGCGCTTTGCGCTCAAGCGTCCGTAGAGCCGAACCCCGACGCTCGGCGCGCGGGAAGCGCAGGTGCTCCAGCCAGACCGGGGCCAGCACCGCCAGCGCGCCGAGGGCGTCGGCGCAAAGATCGCCGACCTCCCCATCCCGGCCCGTGAGGATCTGAGCCACTTCGATCGCCGCCCCGACGAAGACCGAGAGGGCGACCAGGTCCAGACGCCGACGAGTTGGGAAGGCGGCGAAGAGCAGTATCGTCAGTCCGTAGAAGGCCAGGAAGTGGGCGGCCTTGTCCCACGGCACCAGAGCCTTCTCGACGCCCTGGAACGGCCCGACCATGCCGATAGCGCAGACTAGGAAGGCCAGCAGCAGCAGGCCCTTGGCGACGGTCGAGGAACGAGGGGCTTGCGGCACGGGCCCATGCTGTAAGACCACGCCGTGAAAACTCCGTTGACGCGGTCTAGCGGCCCTTGGCGCTCAGCCACTGGAAACGGGCCAGCAGCAGGGCCGCCGACAGGAAGCTGGCGGCGATCACCGCCCAGACGATGCCATTCAGGCCAAGGCCCATGGGAATAGCCAGCCACCAGGCGAGCGGCGCCATCACCAGGGCGTAGCTGGCCAGGTGCGTGAAGGTCGGAACCCAGACCTCGCCGCGCGCCCGCAGCGTCTGGGCGGCCACCACCTGGACGGCGTCCGGGATCAGGAACAGACACGACAACGCCACGGCCGGCGCGGCCATGGCCAGGGTCAGGGGATCATGGGTGTAGGCGCCGGCGATCAGGCGGGCGCCGGGCCAGACGAACAGGCTCACCACCAGGCCAAACACCGCGGTCACCGCGAAGGCCATGAGGCCCGCACGGTTCACAGCGGCGGTGTCACGCGCGCCATAGGCCCGACCCACCAGCACCGCCGCCGCGGTCGAGAGGCCTAGCGGGACCATGAAGATGATCGCGATGACATTCAGGGTGATGGCCCACGCGGCCACGGCCAAGCCCCCGATCCAGCCGGCGATGACATTCATGCCGGCGAAGGAGGCCACCTCGAAGAAGTTGGACGCGCCGGCCCCATAGCCGATGCGCCGCTGCTCGGACTCGGCGGCGAGGTCGCGCTCAGGCTTGGTGAAGACCCCCAGCGCCCGGCTGTCAGGCATGCAGACGATGTAGATCAACAGGGCGACGGCGAGGAAAGTCCGCGCGCCGGTGGTCGCCCAGGCCGCGCCAACGGCGCCCAGGGGTTCCAGCCCGAAGGCGCCGGGCACCAGCAGCAGGTCGAGCCCCAGGTTCACGCCGTTGGCCAGCCACATCATCGCCGCAGCGGGCTTTGGCCGGCCCTGTCCCTCCAGCCAGAAGCTGGCCGCGACACCGAAGGCGTAGCTCGGCATGGACAGCGCGAAGATGACCAGCGGCTTGGAAGCGCCATCCGCCAGGTCCTTCTCCAGCCCCAGGATATGCAGGAACCCCGGCCCGCCGGCGATCAGGACCAGGGTGGATGCCAGACCGATCCACAGGCCGTAACTCAGCCCCCGGCGCAGGACAGCGCCGGTGATCTCTGGACGTCCCTGCCCGTTGGCGCGCGATGTCATGACCTGGATGCCGCTCAGCAGTCCCACGGTCATGGTGACGATGACGCTGGTCGGGGCCCAGGCCATGGCATGATAGCCGAGCTCGGTGGCGGAGTAGCGCCCCACCACGATGGCGTCCGACAGGCCCATTCCCATGATACCCAGGCGCGTCAACACCACCGGCCAGGAGAGCTGCAGCAGCTCGGCCAGTTCGGTGCGGACGACAGGCGTCCGCCCTCCCTTCGGGGAGTTCGCGGGGGCCGAGGGTTCGGCCATGAGGATCACCAATTCTCAACGAGGGCCGGAACCTGCCGCCGCCCTTCTCGCCTCGCAAGAGAAGCTTGCTGGGAGGCTCAGATTCCTGGGTCCAGGTGACAACAATGGCACATCAGGGACTGCCGACCCCGCCGCGAGGCCAACAGCGCACGGCCTCTCTCAAGCGGCGAGTTTGCCGGCGCGACCGAGCCACAACGCCGCAAAACTCGTCCTCGCGCAGGCATGCGGCCCAGCAGCGCACGGTGACCGTTAAGCCTTCACCTTAGGACTTCCTGCGCACTTTCCGCATCAAGCTGAACGCACCCCCCAGCAGAACAAGGAGGGCCGGTCGCCGCAAGATGGCCCGCCCAAGACAACCGTGACCTCCAAAGCGCCCTCCCCCAGGCGAAACCTCGAGCCGATCTGCGCCAACGCCGACGATCTCTACGCCTCCGAGGCGCGCGAGCAGATCGGCCGCGTTCTCGAAACCTGGCTGGCCGCCAACCTGGCCACACCCTTCGAGCTGCTGCATCGACCCGATCTGATCCGCAAGCTTGAGGCTTCCAGCCGCGACCTGCAGCACGCCTTCCAGAAAACCGCGGTCCCGCTCGCCCTGGCCCGAGGCGCCAGCGTCCATGAGGTGATGCGCGCCCTGCACGCCGTGGTCGACCAGGCGATAGCCCGCATCCTGCGCGACGAGAAGCAAGGCCTCCTGGCCACCCTTGATCTCGGCAGCTTCTCAGGCGCCTGCGCCTCGGCCGATGCCGGTTTCAGCTATCGTCTGGCCGCCGGTGTCGCCGCCCATATGAGCGCCGCGGAAGGGTGGGCCGACAAGGTGGAACGGCTGCTCGCCCTGGTCGTCGCGGCGCCGGCCGACGGGCCCGCGAGAGCTCTCGCCCTGGCCGTTCTGGAGCCAGCCCTGGAGGACCTCTGCGGTTCAGAGCATGGCCTGGCACATCTGATCGGCGGCGATCTGGAGCCGGGATGCTTCCTGCTCGGCCTGGTGCGCCTGGCCCATGGCGGCGCCATCGACGCCATCATTGCCGTGCATCCGACCCTCCAGCAGCTGGTCGCCCCCCTGCCCACGCCCGGCGCCCGCCTGGCGCGCCACTTCGAGAACGACGACTTCAGCCACCTCCGGCTGCTGCTGAGCCGACGGGCCCTGGGGGACCTGGACACCAAACGCCGTCTTCACCCAGGTAGCGCCCTGGGAGAGATCGCGGCCGTTCGCGGCCTCGCCGTGGCCCTGACCGCCGCCAGCGGTCCCCTGTTGCCTGCGGAGGACGTCGCCGAGGCGATCCTGCGCCGCTCCGAGCGCCTGGTGGAGCCAAGCTTCGTCAACACCCTACTGCATGAACAGAATGGCCTTGTGGCGGGTCTCGACGCGCTGATGACGGTGCTCGAGAGCGTTACCGGAGACGCCAACCGAAGGCGTGCCGTGCGTTTCATCGAAGCCGCCGTACTGACGCCCCAGTTCAAATCCGATTTGGTGAGTGCGGCTGGCGGCGCGTTGGGCGCGCTTCAGGTGCTCGCACGAACCTATCGCCGGCTGGCGCGCGCCGGCGCTGGTGTGGTCGGGACTCAGGACCTGCTGGACGGCATCAGCCAAACGGCCAGCGCCATCGACCTGGAGGGCGGCGTAATCGCCGACCTGGCTGGCGGCATGACCACCAAGCCAAAGAAACTCGCCGCGCTCCAGGCGATGGCCAATGGCGAGACCGCCCCGCCCGGCCCCGCCGCGCGACACGCCGCCGACGCCCTGCAGAAACTCGAGGCCAGCGGGGAGCGGGTCGCGGGTTAGACCGCGGCGCGGAGCGCCGCGTCGACCCGGTCTTCCTTCAGCTTCTCAGCCACCAGGAAGGCCAGCTCCAGGGCCTGCTCGCCATTGAGCCGCGGGTCGCAGTGGGTGTGGTAGCGGTCGGCCAGGTCGCCCTCGCTGAGCGCTCGCGCCCCGCCCAGGCACTCGGTGACGTTCTGACCGGTCATCTCCAGGTGCACGCCACCGGGGTGAACGCCCTGAGACTTCGCGATCTCCACGAAGCTCTTCACCTCCGACAGGATGCGGTCGAAGGGGCGGGTCTTGTAGCCATTGGTGGCGGTCAGCGTATTGCCGTGCATTGGGTCTATGGCCCAGACGACGCTAAGGCCCGAACGCTTGGTAGCCTCCATCAGGCGCGGCAGGCGGGCCTCGATCTTGTCGGAGCCGAAGCGGCCATAGAGGGTCAGGCGACCGGCTTCATTCTTGGGATTGAGCACGTCGATCAGGCGCAGCAATTCGTCCGGCTCCAGGGTCGGACCGACCTTCACGCCGATCGGGTTCTTGATGCCCCGGAAGTACTCGACATGGGCGCCATCCAGCTGGCGGGTGCGCTCGCCGATCCACAACAAATGAGCCGAGGTGTCGTACCATTCGCCCGAGGTGCTATCGATCCGGGTCATGGCCTCCTCGAAGCCCAACAGCAGGGCTTCGTGGGCGGTGAAGAACTCCACGCGGTGCAGGTCGGGCTGGCTCTCGGGGGTGACCCCGATGGCGGCCATGAAGGTCAGGGCCTCGCTGATCTTCTCCGACAGTTCGCGATAGCGTGCGCCCTGCGGACTGTCGTTGACGAAGCCCAGGGTCCAACGGTGGATGTTGTAGAGATCGGCGTAGCCGCCGCCCGCGAAGGCCCGCAGCAGGTTCAGGGTCGAGGCCGATTGCGAGTAGGCCTGCAGCAGGCGCTGGGGATCGGGCACGCGGGACGCGGCGTCGAAGTCCATGCCGTTGATGATGTCGCCGCGATAGGAGGGGAGTTCCACCCCGTCGATGGTCTCCACGGGAGACGAGCGGGGTTTGGCGAACTGGCCGGCCATCCGGCCCAACTTCACCACCGGTTTGCCGCCTGCGAAGGTCAGCACCACCGCCATCTGCAAGATCAGGCGGAAGGTGTCGCGGATGTTGTCGGCGTGGAACTCCTTGAAGCTCTCGGCGCAGTCGCCGCCCTGCAGCAGGAAGGCCCGGCCCTCGGCCACTTCGCCCAGCAGGGTTTTCAGGCGCCGCGCCTCACCAGCGAACACCAGGGGCGGCATGCCGCGCAGGGTCTGCTCCACACCTGCCAGGGCAGCCGCATCCGGATAGTCGGTGGGCAGGTGCTTGGCGGGCTTGGCTCTCCAGGAGGCCGGCGTCCAATGTTCGGTCATCTCAACAACTCCGCGCCCGCTTCGGTTTGCGGGCCGGCGTTCTTACTCCGAGAACACCGCCGCCGTCGATGGCCGGAGAGCCACAGGGTCCCGGGCTTTTGTGCGGACGGGTTGGCGTTGCAGGGCCGCGCAGGACAGGGCCGCCAGGGCGCCGAGCGCCAGCCACCATTCCTGCCAGACCCCGAAGGAGAAGGCGCTGAAGGTGAGGTAGGCCATGCCGGTGGCCGCGGAGATCGCCATGGCGGGGTCGCGGGTCTTGCGGCTCATACCTGACAGCAGGGCGGCCCAGAAGACGGCGGCGGCCATGGCGCCGATCAGCCCAAGCTCGAGCCAGATTTGCAGGGCGGCGTCATGCGGGTGCAGCTTGATCCCCGGATTGAACATGCGGCTGGCGTCCACGCCCCAGCCCCGCAAGGGATGATCGGTGATCCAATCGGCGGCATGACGCCAGTAGCCCATGCGCTGCGCCCAGGAGAGCGGCACGTCCTTTTCCAGGACGCTGTACCAGCCGGACCGGCGCGCCAGCCAGACAATGGCCGGGGCCGTGAGGAAGAAGGTGGCGCCCAGCGCGCCAAGACCACGCGGCGCCCATCGAGGCCACGCGACAACGGCCAGGCCCGCCAGCAGGCAGGCGCTCAGAGCGATCAGGGGGGCGTCATAGCCGAAGGTCACTGACGGGACGATGAGGCCCAGAGCCATCGGGGCGATCAGCCATGGCGCGCGGGCGACCCGCACGGCGGCCAGAGCGGCGGGGGGCGCGAGCATGGCCAGGACGAAAAGGCCCTGGGCGGCGTTCTTAACTCCGAGATCCGGACGGATCGGGTCGTTGATGGCCTCTCGGACCGCCCGGTAAAGGCCCGCGCCAGTGAGCCCCTCGATGAGCATCACCACGCCCAGCAGGGCCGCACCCCAGGCCAGGATGCGCAGCAACGCGGCGCGGGACTGGGTCGACGCGGCGCGCGCCGCGCAGATGGCGGCGAAGAACAGCACCGTCTCGCCGATCAGCTTGGCGGCCGTCGAATCGCCCAGGCCCTTGGCGGTGAAGGGACTCCAGGCCGAGGACCCCGCCGCCCAAAGCACCAGAGTCACCACCGCGATGCCGACCGGACGGTCCTCTTCCTCGATCCGCAGAGCGGGCAAGGTCAGCAGCCCCATGAGGGTCAGCAACGGCGCGAAGGCCAGAGGCGCCAGCCAGCCGATGATCGGGGTCAGCGCCAACCCACCCGCCACCACCCAACCGCACCAGGCGGCGAGCTTGGGGCCGGGCTGGGCGGCGCGGCTCACGCGGCGCTCAGGCCAGCCGGCACGTACTTGTCGCGCATCGTGACAAGTTCCTCGGCCAGCGTCGGGTGGACGGCGCAGGTGGAGTCCCACTGGGCCTTGGTCACGCCCATCTTCAGTGCGATCGCGGCCATCTGAATGATCTCCGGGGCGTCCGGCCCCACGACGTGGCAGCCGACCACCTTCTGGCTCTCCTGGGCCACCACCAGCTTGATCAGGCAGCGGTCGTCGCCACCGTAGAAGGTGGTCTTCATGGGCCGGAAGCGGGAGAGGTAGATATCGACCTTGCCATGCTCATGGCGGGCCTCGGCCTCGGACTGGCCGACAGACCCCACGGGGGGCTGCGAGAACACCGCCGAGGCCACCATGTCGTGATCGAAGGTGGTGGGGTTGTTGTAGAATTCGGTCTGGGAGAACGCCGCGCCCTCGCGGATCGCCACAGGGGTCAGGTTGATCCGGTCGGTGACGTCGCCCACGGCCCAGATGTTGTCGATATTGGTCTTGGAAAACTTGTCCACCATCACCGCACCGCTCTGCGCCAGCTTCACGCCCGCGGCCTCGAGGCCAAGGCCCTTGGTGTGCGGCTTTCGGCCGGTGGCGAGCATCACCTGATCGGTGAGGACGTCGTGGCCGCTGGACATATGGTTGACCAGGCCGGCGTCGGTCTTCTCGATGCTGGTGTGCTCGCAGCCCAGGATGATCTTGATCCCGCGCTTCTTCATTTCATCTGTCAGGTGGGCGCGCACGTCATCGTCGAAGCCTCGCAAGATGTTGGCGCCGCGGTAGACCAGGGTCGTGTCCACGCCGAGGCCCGCGAAGATGCCGGCGAACTCGACGGCGATGTAGCCGCCGCCGACGATCATGATCGATTTGGGCAGTTCCGGAAGTTGGAAGGCCTCTTCCGAGGTGATCGTGTGCTCGACGCCGGGCAAGGCCTCTGGGCTCCAGGGACGCCCGCCAGTGGCCACCAGGACCTTGTCGGCGGTCACGGCGCCCTTGCCGATGATCTCGACGGTATGGGCGTCCTTCAGGGTGGCGCGGGCATGAACGATCTCGGCGCCGGCATTGCTCAGATTGGTGACGTATATGCCCGACAGCCGGGCGATCTCACGGTCCTTGGCCTCCAGGAACTTTGGCCAGTCGAAGGTCGACTGGCTGGGAGACCAGCCGTAGCCCTCGGCCACCTTGGCGTAGCTGGCGAATTCGGAAGCATAGACCATGAACTTCTTGGGCACGCAGCCGCGGATCACGCAGGTGCCGCCCACGCGGTGCTCCTCGGCCACCGCCACCCTGGCGCCTGACATGGCCGCCAGGCGCGCGGCGCGCACGCCGCCCGAACCCGCGCCAATGACGAAGAGGTCGTAATCGTAGGTCGCCAAGAGAAACTCCTTCGAAGCGTCGGCACCTGAAATGGCGATCAGATCGCCCGGTTGGAACGCGTCAGTTCAAATAAACCTGCGCCATGCGCGGGCGCCTATGGCTCTACGGCGACGACACCGTCGCTGGTTCCCACCAGGGCGAGATCGGCCAAATCCAGGAACAGGCCGTGGTCCACAACCCCGGTGACGCTCTTCAGCGCCGCGGCCAGCATGGCCGGCTCCTCGATCCGGCCGCACGACGCATCATAGATCACATTCCCGCCGTCCGTGCGGACGGGCGTTCCATCCCTCATCCGCAGGCGGGGCGCGACGCCAAGGTCGCATTCCGTGAGCGCATCACAGATGCGAAGCATGGTGGTCTCGTGCCCGAAGGCCACCACCTCAATGGGCAAGGGGAACTTACCCAGCAGGGGCACACGCTTGGCGGCGTCGGCGATGACCACGCAGCGCTTCGACGCCTCCCAGACCAGCTTCTCCCGCAGCAGGGCCGCGCCACCGCCCTTGATCAGAGACAGAGCCGGGCCGATCTCGTCTGCGCCATCGACGGTGAGGTCGATGGCCTTGGCCTCCCCCAGGTCCTTGAGGCGGATACCCAGGCTGGCGGCCAGTTCGGCGGTGGCCAGGGAGGTCGAGACCGCGACGATGTCCAGCTTGCGGGCGGCCAGCGCCTTCACGAACCAGGCGGCGGTGGAGCCGGTGCCCAGGCCCACGGTCATGCCGGCTTCGACAAGGGCCGCGGCGGCCTCGCCGGCGGCGCGCTTCTGATCGTCGGGATTTGCGCTCATGACTTTGACATAGGCGAAGGTCGCCCTCCCCGCGACGCTATTTCTTGGCCTTCTGCGCGATCTTCATCGCCCGGAAGCGCGCCGCCCAACCCTCCTTATTCTGCTGCGGCGCCCGAGATAGGGCCAGAGCATCGGCCGGAACGTCGGCTGTGACCACCGAGCCGGAGCCGGTCATGGCGCCTGCCCCCACCTTCACCGGCGCGACAAGCGCGCTGTTGGAGCCGATGAAGGCGTTCTCGCCGATGTGGGTCTCGTATTTGTCGAAGCCGTCGTAGTTGCAGAAGATGGTGCCGGCGCCGATGTTGGCCTTCGCACCCACAGTTCCGTCGCCCAGATAGGACAGGTGATTGGCCTTGGCGCCTGCGCCAACCTTGACCTTTTTCACCTCGACGAAGTTGCCGATGTGGGCCTCCTCGCCGATGTCGGCCCCGGGGCGCAGCCGGGCATAGGGGCCAATCAAGGCGCCGACGCCAACCTTCGCGCCCTCAAGATGGCTGAAGGCGCGGATCACCGCCCCGGTCTCCACCGTGACGCCGGGCGCGAAAACCACGAACTGCTCGATCTGGACGCCGGGGGCAAGTTGGGTGTCCCAGCTGAAATGGACAGTCTCGGGCGCCGCCATGGCCACGCCTTCGGCAAGGAAATGCGCCCTGGCTCGGGCCTGGAAGATGGCCTCGGCCTGAGAGAGTTGCATGGGGGTGTCGGCGCCCATCACCGCGTTCTCAGGCGCGAAATTGACCCTAACCATCTTCTCCTCGGCCGTGGCTAGGCCGACGATGGAGGTGATGTAGTACTCCTGCTTGGCGTTCTTGTTGTCGACGCGATCCAGCCAGTTGAACAGGGCGGCGCGGTCAGCGCAGTACATACCGGCGTTGCAGGCCTTCACCGCCAGTTCCTCGGCGGTAGCGTCCTTGGGTTCCACGACCCGGATGACGTGGCCGTCCGCCCCCAGGATCAGACGGCCATAGAGCAGGCCGTCCACCGGCTTGAAGCCCATGATCGCCAGGTCGGTCCCCGAAGCGCGCAATGCAAACAGCGGGTCGAGATCGGCGGCCTGCAGCAGGGGACAGTCACCATTGGTCACCAGCACGTCGCCATTGAAGTCCGCCAGGGCGTCCTTGGCCGCCAGAACCGCGTGAGCGGTGCCCAGCGGCGGATCCTGGACGGCGACCGCGCCCTCCCCCAGCCGCTTGACCACCAAGGCGCGGACGCCGGGACTGTGATCGCCCACCACCACCACAATACGCTCGCAGCCGGCCAACTCGACAGTGTCGATCACTCGGTCCAGCAGGGTGCGCCCGCCCACCTTGTGCAACAGCTTGGGAACCGGCGACTTCATCCGGGTGCCTTGGCCGGCGGCGAGGATAACGGCGGCGCGAGCGGTCATGGGCTGGGTCCTGGAATCGGCGAAGACGTTGCAATCTCGCGGCGTTTAGCCGAAACGGCGAGCGCTTTCGATGGAGCTTGCGCCGTGCCCGACCTTACACCGCTTGCCGGCGCCACCATCGCCTTCGACCTGGACGGGACCCTGGTGGATTCCGCCCACGACCTTATCGGCGCCCTCAACGTCCTGCTGGAGCAGGAAGGGATCGCCCCACTGCCCCTGGCCGAGGCCCGCCCCTTCATCGGTCATGGCGCGAAATGGCTGCTGGAGCGGGGGTTCACGGCCCAGGGCCATCCGGTGCCTGACGAACAGATGCCTCAGTTGTTCGACCGCTTCCTCGCCTACTACAGCGAACACTGCGCCGACCTGACCCGCCCGTTCCCCGGCGTTGTGGAGTGCCTGACGGAACTGAAGGGCGCCGGCGCGAAGCTGTCGGTCTGCACCAACAAGATCACCAGCCTGTCCGTGCCGATCCTCCAGCGCCTTAACCTGGTGAAATTCTTCGACTCGGTGATCGGCGGCGACCTCCCGCCCAAACCCAAGCCCGACGCCAGTCATCTGGCCATGGCCGTGGCGACCGCAGGGGGCCGGATCGACCGGGCGGTGATGGTCGGCGACGCCGCGACCGACGCCGGCGCGGCCCGCGCGGCCGGCGTTCCCCTGGTGCTGGTGAGCTTCGGCTATACGGAGACCCCGGTGGCCGAACTCGGACCCGACATCCTCATCGACCACTTCGACGAGTTGACGGAAGCGTGTCTACGGCTTCTCACCGCTTGCCCGGCGTGAAGCGGCAAGCTATAGGCGCATCCCTTCCGGAGGATGCGTAGCTCAGCGGGAGAGCACCTCGTTCACACCGAGGGGGTCACAGGTTCAATCCCTGTCGCATCCACCA
>NZ_JBBKVV010000033.1:0-55755 GCF_037968635.1 Phenylobacterium sp. | reverse complement strand
GATGATGTGGGTGGGCGGGCGCCAGGCACGGTCGGCGAAGCCCTGCACGAAGCTCAGGGCGTCGGGCGCCAGCATCGCTGGCAGGTAAAGCGTGAAATGGCCCAGCCGCACCCCCAGGCCCTTGAGCGCGCGGCGCTCCACCTGGCTCAGCGCCTTGGTCTCGGCGTGAACTTGGAGGCGGTCCAGCACCCCGCCCGCCTCCAGCAGCCGATAGGCGAGGCCCCGGGCCAGGCCCTTGATCTGGCCCTCCGCCATGGCGGTCTCCAGCCGTCGCAGGACGCCCAGCCTCCGCACGGCCTCGGCGGCGAGGAAGGCCTCCAGCCGCCGCGTGGCGCGCTCGCGGGCGGCGGGATTGCCCAGCGCCCCCAGCAGGCGGACGCGGGGCGCAAAGGGCGAGCCGCCGGAGATGGCGCCCGTCGCCTGACCGCGCCACAGAACCATGCCGTTCGGCGTCAGGCTGAACGCCCCGTTCGCCTCGCCCGCCAGTTGGCCCAGCCGTTTGTTGATCTCGGGCCCTACCGCCAGGGTCGCCGCCGCGCGCAGGGCCTTCTCCTCCAGGATGGAGGCGCCGTGTTCGGCCTCGAAGGTGACGCCCTTCAGCTTGCCGACATAGTGGCCCTCGACGGTGACCGTGCCGTCCTCGGCCACGCCCGCCAGCATGTCCTCCCGCACCCGAAGGCCGCGCATCAGGGCGCTGGTCCGGCGGTCCACGAAGCGAGCCATCAGCTTCTCGTGCAAGGTGTCGGAAAGCTTGTCCTCCAGCACCCGCGTCTTGGCCTGCCAGGCGCCGGCGTCCGTCAGCCAGTCAGGACGGTTGGCGACATAGGCCAGGGTCCGCACGCTGGCCAGCCGCGCCGACAGCGTGTCGATTTCACCGTCGGTGCGGTCCAGGTGGCGGTACTGGCCGGCGATCCAGTCCTCCGGAATGCGTCGGTTACGGCTGGTGAGATACTCGAAGAAGTCCCGCGTCAGCCGCAGGTGCTCCTCGTGGCCCACCTTCCGGAAGTCCGGCGTCTGGCAGACGTCCCACAGTCGCGCCAGAGAGGGCTTGTCGCGGGCGCGGTCGGCGATGTCGGGGTCGCTGGCCAGCTGGCGCAGGGTCACCTCGTCCAGGCTTTCGGCCGAGGCCTTCAACACCTCGAATGTGGGCGGGGCGGCGAGCGACTTCATCAGGTTGGTCAGTGACGAGAAGTCGAGCTTGGCATTGCGCCACTCGGCCGCCGCAACGGGCTGGAACTGGTGTTCCTGCACCGCCTCCACCAGGTCGGCGTCCATGTCCTCGCACTCGCCAGTGACCCCGAAGGTGCCATCGGTGCGGAAGCGACCGGCGCGGCCGGCGATCTGGCCCACCTCCTGCGGGTGCAGGAAGCGGGTCCGCTTGCCGTCGAACTTGCGCAGGCCGGCGAAGGCTACGTGGTCGACGTCCATGTTCAGGCCCATGCCGATGGCGTCGGTGGCCACGAGGAAGTCCACCTCGCCGGACTGGTAGAGAGCGACCTGGGCGTTGCGGGTCCGGGGGCTCAAGCTGCCCATCACCACGGCGGCCCCGCCCCGCTGGCGGCGTATCAGCTCGGCGATGGCGTAGACCTGGTCGGCGGAGAAGGCGACCACGGCCGACCGTCGCGGCAGGCGAGTCAGCTTCTTGGGGCCTGCATAGGTCAGGCTCGAGAAGCGCTCACGGGTGACAATCTCTGCGCGCGGCAGCAGGCGGCGGATCAGCGGCGCCATGGTCCCTGCGCCCATCAGCATGGTCTCGTAGGTCCCCCGCGCGTGCAGCAGACGGTGGGTGAAGACGTGGCCGCGCTCGGGGTCGGCGCAGAGCTGGATCTCGTCCACCGCCAGGAATTCCACCTCGCGGCTCAGAGGCATGGCCTCGACGGTGCAGACGAAATAGACGGCCCGGGGCGGGACGATCTTCTCCTCGCCGGTGATCAGGGCCACCGAACGCGCGCCGCGCGCCTTGACGATGCGGTCGTAAATCTCCCGGGCCAGCAGCCGTAGCGGCAGGCCGATCATGCCCGAGGCGTGCCCCAGCATCCGCTCGACGGCGAGGTGGGTCTTGCCGGTGTTTGTCGGCCCCAGCACCGCAACAAGACGCGGTGGAGGCGCCCCGGTCGGGCGGTGACTCATGGCCTCAAGTTGGGGTGGGAATCGGCGTGCGGCAAGCGGCGCCGGAGGGTCTGCGACATGAAAGCCGATCTCCTCCTCTCCCCTTCCAAGGGGAGAGGGTAGGGTGAGGGGATCGTGCCGACACTCACCACCGGGACGGGCGGCCCCCCTCACCCTACCCTCTCCCCCCGAAAAGACGGGGGGAGAGGAGAAGTCCGCCGCTAGTCCAGCGTCCGCCGGTACCGCGCCATGGCCAGCGCCGTGACCACGCAGACGAAGGCCAGCAGGGCCGCCAGTTCGCGCCACATGTCCTCCAGGCCCTGGCCCTTCAGCAGGGCGCCGCGCACCACCCGCAGGAAGTGGGTGACCGGGATCACCTCGCCCAGCGCCTGCGCCCAGCCGGGCATGCCGCGGAACGGGAACATGAAGCCCGACAGCAGGATCGAGGGCAGGATGTAGAAGAAGCTCATCTGCATGGCCTGCAGCTGCGATTTCGCCACCGTGGAGATCAGGAAGCCGAGCGCCAGGGAGCCGACGATGAACAGGCTGATCCCGAAGCTCAGACCCAACCAGCCCCCCATCATCGGCACGTGGAACAGCAGCTTGGCGATGGTCAGGATGATGACCGTCTGAGCGACGCCCACCAGGACGTAGGGCGCCAGCTTGCCGATCATCACCTCTATCGGCTCGACGGGCGTGGCCAGCAGGCTCTCCATGGTGCCGCGCTCGGTCTCGCGGGTGACGCTGAGCGAGGTCATCATCACGAGCGTCATGGAGAGGATCACGCCCAGCAGGCCCGGCACGATGTTGTAGGCGGTGACGGCCTCGGGATTGTAGCGGCGGTGGACCACCACCTCGAAGGCCGGCTTGGCCTGGATTCTGGGCGCCAAGGCCCCCTTCAGGTCGCCGGTAAGCGCCTGGGTCGGCAGGGCGGCGAGGGCGGCGACGGCCGGACCGGTGGCCGAGGGATCGGTGGCGTCGGCCTCCACCAGGATTTGGGCCCTGTCGCCGCGCGCCACCCGCCGGGTGAAGTCGCCGGGGATTGTGATGGCGAACTGCACCTCGCCGCGGCGGATCAATTCGTCCAGCTCGGCGGGACTGCGCGCCTGGGCCACCAGGTCGAAATAGGCGCTGTTGTGCAGCCCCGACAGGATCGAGCGGGCGAAGACGCTGTCCTCCTGCACCAGTACGGCGGTGGGCAGGTGGCGGGGCTCGGAATTGATGGCGTAGCCGAACAGCAGCAACTGGAGCACCGGCAGGGCCAGGATCATGGCGTAGGTCAGCCGGTCGCGGGTGAGCTGCTTGAACTCCTTGAGCAGCACCGCCCAGACCCGGGTCGCGGAAAAGCCGCTCATCGGAAGTTGTCCTCCGCGCCTTCCATCAACTGGATGAAGACGTCCTCCAGGGTCGGCTCCACCTCGGTCCAGCGGAAGGGGTCGCGGCGATAGGGGACGATGGCCGCCTCGATGGCCGCACGGTCGGTCCCGCTGACGTGCAGGGCGGCGCCGAAGGGGGCGGCCATCTCGACGCCGGGCCGCTTGCCGATCTCGGCCGACAGCCGGTCGATCCCCGGCCCCTCGCCATTGAAGGTGACCAGGTGGGAACCGGCGATCACCTGATCGGCCGTGCCGCGCGCGATCAGCTTGCCATAGGCGATGTAAGCGATCTCATGGCAGCGCTCGGCCTCGTCCATGTAGTGGGTGGAAACCAGCACGGTCAGGCCCTCGGCGCTGAGCGCATGGATCTCATCCCAGAAGGTGCGGCGCGCCTTGGGATCGACCCCGGCGGTGGGCTCGTCCAACAGCAACAGCTTGGGCTCGTGCAGGGTGGCGGTGGCCAGCGCCAGCCGCTGCTTCCAACCGCCCGACAGCGTGCCGGCCAACTGCCTGCGCCGCTCGATCAGGCCCAGGCGTTCCAGGGCGTGATCCACCCGCGCCTTGCGACGATCCAGGTCGTGGACCCGGGCGGAGAACATCAGGTTCTCCTCCAAGGTCAGGTCCTCATAGAGGGAGAACTTCTGGGTCATGTAGCCGGTCTGGCGCTTGATGGCGTTGGCCTGGGCGATGATGTCCAGCCCCAGGCAGGTCCCGTCGCCGCTGTCGGGGGTGAGCAGGCCGCACAACATCCGCAGGGTGGTGGTCTTGCCCGACCCGTTGGGGCCGAGGAAACCGCAGATCCGGCCATTCTCCACCTGGATGGAAAAGTCCTGGACGACGTGCTTGTCGCCGAAGCTCTTGTTCAGGCCCTGGACATCGATGGCCAGTGTCACCGGACGGGCTCCAGGGGCGTCACGTCGACGGGCTGGCCGGGATTGAGCCGGGTGCTGGGCCTGGCCTCCACCATATAGACCAGCCGGTCGCGGGCCTCGCGGCTGTAGATGACCGGCGGGGTGAATTCCGGACGCGGGCTGACGAAGGTAATCCTGGCGCTCAGGCCCTTGGCGCAGCCGTCGCAGGCGAAGCGCACCACCGAGCCGATCCGATAGGCCGAGAGGCTTTGCTCGGGCACGAAGAACCGCAGCTTGATGCGGTCGTCGGGCAGCAGGGACAGCACGGGCTGGTTGGCGATGGACCATTCGCCCTGCTGGAAGAAGACCTCCTCTACGCGCGCGGCCGACGGCGCTATCGGCGCGAGGTCGGAGAGCCGGGCGTCGGCGACCGCGAGGCCGGCCTGGGCCTGGGCGACCCGGCTGTCGGCGGCCTCGACCTGGCCCTCGCGGGCGCCCAGGGCGGCGGCGTCGCGCTGCCGCTTGGCCGCTGTGAGCTGGGCGTTGGCGGTCTGCAGGGCGGCGCGGACGTCGTCCAGGCGGGCCGGAGCGTAAATGCCCTTGCGCACCAGGGGCTGGACTCGGCGCATGTCGGCCGCGGCGTCGCGGGCGCGGGCCTCTGCTGCGGCGATATTGGCGTCATAGACCGCGAGCTCGAGGGGCCGCAGGCCCTTGCGGGCGTCCTGGGCCTGGGCTTCAGCGGCGCCCAACTCAGCTTGGGCCTGCTGGCGCTGGGCGGCGAGCTGCTTGGGATCGACCACGAACAGCCGGTCGCCGGCCTTCACCCGGTCGCCGCGCTGGACATAGACCTGGGCCACCGCGCCCGACACCGGGGCGGCCAGATAGAGCGGCTCGCCCTCCACATAACCGGTGAGCACATTGGAGCGGGTCAGGCGGGGGATCAGGACCAGGGCCGCGATCAGGGCCGCCGCCGCCAGCAACAGGACGATGACGAGCAGGCGTTGTTTCATGGGACCATTCCCCGCAGCAGGGTCTCGACGTGTTGTTCCATCAGGACCGGAAGGTCGAAGGGCTCGGCGCCGATGGGGGTGAAGGTCTCGCGCCAGATCACGCCGACCAGCAGGGGCGAGATCAGTCCCGCCGCATAGTGGCGCGGGTCGCCGGGGCGAATCTCGCCGCGCGCCTGGGCCGCGGCGATGGCGGCGGAAACCCCGCCGAGGGCCGGGACGATCAGGCGGTCGTGCCAAACCCGCGCCAGCTCCGGGAAATTCCGCGCCTCGGCGATCACCATCTTGATGATGCCCCCGAGCGGCGTCGTGGAGGCGACCTGGGCCATCATCTGGGTGAAGGCCCGCGCCAGTTCGGGGAAGCTCTGCGGGTTCGCGGCGGCCAGGGCCGCGAGGTTGTGCAGGTTTGGGGCGACGCCTTGCTCCACCACGGCCTGGAAGATGTCCTCCTTGGTGGCGAAGTAGAGATAGATCGCGCCCTTGGAGACCCCGGCCCGGGCGGCGATGTCGTCCAGCCGCGCGGCGGCGAAACCCTTTTCCCCGAACACCTCGAAGGCCGCCGCGACGATCTCGTCGGGACGGTCAGCCTTGCGGCGCCGGAACTTGGGTTGGCCTGCGGGGAGGGGCATGAATTCTCTAAATAACTGACCGGTCAGTTATCAATATGCCCGGAGCCTAGATGTGGCAAGGCGTGCTTTTGTTCATCAATCAGCCAAGCTTGTTGGTCCCCGCCGTCCGTCATGCGACCGTGAGGCGACCAGGGGAGAGACCAGCATCATGTTCGCCGGAGAAACCGATCAGGTTGCGGCCTCGCGGCCGGTCGCCATCGCCCGAGTCGCCATCGGCTTCGCCCAAGGCCTGGCCCTCTACGGCCTGAACGAATGGGAGAAGCACGGTCTGGTTGACGGCGTCTCCTCGCCGCTGTTCTGCGCCTGCGCCATGTTGATCCTGTTCCTGCCGGTGGTGCTACTGGGCGGCCTGCGCACCCTGCGGACCCGGACCCTGATCGTCTGGGGCGCCATTGCCGCCGTCGTGGTGGCGGGACTCGGCGCCTATCATGGGACCATCGCCATCCCGACCGGCGCCGAGCACTGGCCCGGTCCGCCCCTGGTGATTTTCACCGCCGTGGGCCTGTTCATCGCCCATCACCTGGTGACCGGCGCCGACGCCGATCAGCGCTGGATCGCCAGCTATGACCGCTATTTCGACCAGGGCTGGAAGGACGGGGTTCGCTTGGCCATGGCCGTGCTGTTCGTCGGCGCCCTGTGGCTGCTGCTGTCCCTGGGCGGCGCCCTGTTCGACCTGATCGGTATCAAGTGGGTTGGCCAGACCATCAACAAGCCGTGGTTCGCCTTCCCCGCCACCACCACCTTCTTCGCGCTCGCCATCCACCTGACCGATGTCCGCGCCAGCCTGGTGCGCGGTATCAGAACGGTGGCGCTGACGCTGCTTTCCTGGCTGCTGCCCGTGATGGCGGTGATCGGAGCGGGCTTCCTGATCGCCTTGCCGTTCACCGGCCTGGCGCTGCTGTGGGACACGAAGAGCGCGGCGGGCATCCTGCTCTCCGCCGCAGCGGCCCTGATCGTCTTGCTCAACGCCGCCTACCAGGAAGGCGAAGGCGAGGGCCATCCGCCCGTGGCCCTGAAGTGGGCCGGCCGTATCACCGGCGTCATCATCGCGCCGCTCGTGGCCATCGCCGCCTATGGTCTGATCTTGCGCATCGGCCAGTACGGCCTGACACCCGACCGCATCTATGGCGCCGCCTGCACCCTCGTGGCGGTGGTCTATGCGGCGGGCTACGCGGCGGCTGTCTTCTGGCCTGGCCCTTGGCTGAAGCGGCTGGAGGTCACCAATGTGATCGCCGCCCACGTGGTGGTGGCCGTGCTGCTGGCCCTGTTCTCGCCCATCGCCAATCCCGGCCGGCTGTCGGTGAATGACCAGGTCGCACGTCTGGATCGAGGCGCCGTGACGCCCGAGAAATTCGACTACCTGTTCCTGCGCTTCGAGGCCGGAAAAGCTGGGATGGACGCCCTGCAGGCGCTGGCAGAGCGCAAGACCGGCCCCGACGCCGCCGAGATCGCAAGGCGAGCCAAGTCCGCCCTGGCCCGCAAGGCCCGGTACGGCGAGGCCACCACCTCGGTGGTGGAGCGCAAGGAGCTGGCCCGCGTCGCCGGCGGTGGCGCCTTCCCGGCCGGCTTCCTGGAGCAGAACTGGAAGAGCTACGAGGACCCGCTGCAGAACTGCGAGGCCGGCCGTCTGTGCGACGCCGTGGTGGCCGATCTGGATGGCGACGCCGCGCCGGAGGTGGTGGTCTTCGCCATGGGCGACCGGAGGGTCTATGGGCAGGACAAGGGCCTCTGGTCGAGGATCGGGACTCTGTCAGGATCCTACTGCGCCAAGGACGGCGAGGCCTTGAAGGCGGGCCGGTTCGCGGTCAACGCCGATCCCAAGCCCCTGGCTGATGTGGTGGTGGCGGGCCGGCGCCTGCGCGTCGTGCCCGACAACGACAACTGCCCTGACGGCACGGCGGGCGACGTCGCAGACGTGTCGGAGATCAAGCCCCCGCCGCCGGAGACCAAATGAGCGACCAGGTCCGCAACCTCGCCTTCCACACCCTCTCCGACGAGTGGGCGACCCTGAAGCGGGTGACCTTCGACTACCGCCGCAGCGACGGCGCCTGGGAGACTCAGGTCCGCCAAACCTACGACCGGGGCGACGGGGCGGTGATCCTGCCCTACGACCCCGATCGCGGCACGGTGCTGCTGACCCGGCAGTTCCGAATTCCGGCCTATGTCACGGGTCACGAGGAGCCGCTGATCGAGGCCGCCGCGGGCCTGCTGGACGCCGACGACCCGGAGACCGCCATCAGGCGTGAGGCCGAGGAGGAACTG
This sequence comes from Phenylobacterium sp., assembly GCF_037968635.1. GTDB lineage: Bacteria > Pseudomonadota > Alphaproteobacteria > Caulobacterales > Caulobacteraceae > Phenylobacterium. Next base: position 47,521 of record NZ_JBBKVV010000033.1, on the reverse strand, counting down.
GGCTACCGGTTCTCGGCCGTCACCCCGGTCTTCAAGGTCTATATGAGCCCCGGCAGCGTCACCGAGCAGCTCAGCTTCTTCACCGCCCACTATTCGCCGGCCGACAAGGTCGGCGCCGGCGGCGGCCACGCGGGCGAAGGCGAGGACATCGAGGTGTTGGAGTTTCCCCTCACCGAGGCCCTGCAGATGGTCAGGGACGGCGTCATCGTCGACGCCAAGACCATCATGCTGATCCAGCACCTGCTGTTGACGGAGCGCGCCTAGAACTTCGCGTTGATCCCCACGAAGAACCGTCGGCCCAGGATGTCGAAGGTCGAGGGGTCGGTGTTGGAGTTGGGGTAGCTGGTGAAGTAGGGCGGATCCCTGTCCGCGAGGTTATTGATACCGGCGCGCAAGGTGACCCGGTCGTCGACCTTCCATGACCCCGACAGGTCGAAGACGTCGTAGTCCGGCGTGTTGACCGCCGTGGGACTGAAGGTGGGCACGCTGCGGGCGTCGGTCATGGCCGCGATGTGCCGCCAGCGCAGGGTGGTCTTCACGGGTCCGGCGGTCCAGGTCGCCGACAGCACTGACTTCCAGTCCGGCAAGGCGCCGCCGGAGAGGTCGGCCCCGATGGTCCCGGCATAGTCGACGAAGGCCGCACTGGGCCGCGCCTGGCGCTCGAAGCTGTCGAGCTTGGTGACCACCAGGTTGAAGGCCAGCGCCCCGGCGCTCTCCGGAAGTCCCAGGTCGGCGAGATCGAAGGCCCAGTCCACCTGGGCGTCGATGCCCGATGTTTTCACCGAGGCGAGGTTCACCTGGGTCTGGGCGACGCCGGTGATCTGGCCCGAGGTCAGGCGGGTGAACTGCTGGCAGTAGAAGTTGGTGTTGAACAGGCCGGGGTTCGATCCATCGGCGTTGAAGCAGGAGGCCAGGATGGTCGGGACCCCGATTGTCCCCACCACGTCGGCCACCTCGATCTTGTAGTAGTCCAGGCTGATACTGAAGCGGCGCAGGAACGGCGCGTCCACGGCCGGCGACCAGACGGCGCCGGCCGTGAAGCTGTCGGCGGTTTCTTCGGTCAGGGCCGGATTGCCGCCGCCCACGATCTCCACCTGGGTGGAGGCCTGGTTGAAGGTGTCGATGATCGCCGTGGGCACGCCTTGCGACAGGCACAGCGTGCGGACCGCCGTGGCGCTGGCGCCGGTGCGGAAGGACGAGCGCACGTCGCACGGGTCGCCCGCCGTGGTGCCGGTCCCGGGCGAGCCGATGCCGACGAAGCCCAGGGACGCAGGCGAGAACAGCTCGGCGATGTTGGGCGCGCGGACGGCGCGCTGGTAGCCGCCGCGGATCAGCAGGCCTGACGCCGGTTTCCAGGTGAGGTCGGCCTTGTAGGCGCTGACCTGGCCGGTGGTGGAATAGTCGGAGACCCGGCCGCCCAGTGTCACGTCCAGGCTCTCGATCAGCGGCAGGTCGGCGAGCACTGGGACCAGCAGCTCGGCGTAGACCTCCTTGGAGGTGATGTCGCCGCTGACCGGGACCGCCGGGTTGAAGCCAACGATATCGGGCCCCCGCAGCAGCAGGTCGGGTGAATAGTCGAAGTCGTCCTTGCGATACTGGGCGCCGGCCGAAAACTTGAGCGCCCCCGCGGGCAGGTCGATCAGGCTACCGGTCGTGTAGCCCTCGACGACCGTCTGCTTGATGGTCGTCGAGTTGGTCACCTCGCGGGCGATATAGGCCGCGCAGCTGGGGCTGACCTTGGCTGCGCCGAAGATGTTGAAGCCGCCGCAGATGGCGACCCCGCCGTCAGGGGCGAAGGTGAGGGTGCGCATGGCCGCCCGGCTCACGTTCCCGAACTGGTCCTCGCTGTGGTCCATCTGGCCGTAGCTGGCATAGAGGTCCCATTTCCAATCCTTGATCGGCAGGGCTGCGCGCAGGCCGGCCACCACCTGGGTCGTCTCATAGGTGTTGTTGGAGAGCCGGCCGCCCACCTCGTTGAAGGCGCGGCGGGGATAGAAGGCCGCCGTTGGATCGGCGCGCGAGGCCAGCAGGGTCCGCAGGTCTGCGGGGATGAAGGGGTTGGTCACCGGGACCACGATGTCGGGGCCGGGGAAGGCGCCGTCGCTGGCCGATGCGGGGCCAAGCTGCCGCGAGACGTCGTAGGTCGTGTAGCCGGCCGTGCCATAGGCCTCGAGGTTGTCGGTCAGGTCGTAACGGCCCGAGGCGAACAGGCTCCAGCGTTCCAGGGGCAGGTTCAGGTAGCGGTAGGCGGCGCTGTTGAAGGTGTAGCTGGAGGGCGAGAAGCCTGCGCTGCGCACGCCCTTGTAGTTGTTCACCGGCGAGGTGGAGAACAGCGTCCCGTCGGCGTTGAACGACAGGCTCGTCCCGCGCGCCACCGTGCCGGGCGCGAAGCCATAGGCGCCGAACACCGCGTTCATCGCCGCCTGGCTGGGCAGGTTGGCCGCGCCGGCGGTATTCGAGGCCGGGTCGAACCGCCCGTCGGGAATTGTCGCCGCGCCCGACGGCGTCAGGCCGGTGGTGAGGATCGAATAGCCCACGGCCGACCAGTCGCGGTCGGAGGCCAGCAGGCCCTCGCGCTTGTCGTAGGTGGCGGCCACGGCAAGGTTGCCCCGCTCGAAGTTCTTGCCCCAGCCCACCGAGGCGGTCAGCTGACCGGCGTCGTTCCGCTCGGTGGCGCCGAACTGGGCGTCTACCTGCAGGCCCTCGAAATTGCGCTTCAGCTTGAAGTTCACCACGCCGGCGATGGCGTCGGAACCATAGACCGCAGACGCGCCTCCGGTGATGGTCTCCACCGAGTCCACCAGGAAGGTCGGCACGGTGTTCAGGTCCACGACGGCGTTGGGGTTGCCCGCCACCACCCGGCGTCCGTCGATCAGCACCAGGGTGCGGGTGGGTCCCAGGCCCCGCAGGTTGGCGTACGCCTGGCCCGGCGTGGTGACAAAGTTGGTGGTGTTGGTGCCCGAGCCGTTGGACGGCGTGAACTGCGGCAATTGGTTCAGGGTGTTCTCGATCGTCACCATGCCGACGGCGGCGATCTGCTCCTGTCCCACCGTGACAATGGGACTCTCCGACACATAGTCCTTGCGAGCGATGCGGCTCCCGGTGACCACGATCTCCGAAACCTCGGCGTCCTGGGCCAGGGCCGGGGCGGGATTGAGGGCCAGGAGGCCCGTCAGGGCGCTGGCGCACAGCAGGCCTGCTCGCATTGTCGTCATGTTCGACATCCCCACCGAAGCCCAAGCCTGATCCACCCACGCGGGTGATTTGCAGCCCAGGCTAGGCGAAGGCGCGCGTCGCCGCCACTGGCGCAGAATGAGCAGGTTAATGGAGGGGAGGAGCCGCCGGAACGTGGCCGCAACGAATCAGGACCGAATCAGTGACTCGGAGCGATTCGGGATTTGTTCCCTACAAGGTATTGTATCCCAAGGGTTTGCGGACACAAGACGGTCGAGGCGCGGTCAGGTTGGCGATGGGGTGGGAAAGTGCGATGAAGCGCCTTGAAGGGCGGCTCCGCCTTGACGCCGCCGCCTGCCTTCGACTATATCGCCCGCTCTCGCGCGGGTCCGCCCGCCGTCACTCTTTTCTCGCTTAGGTCTTAAGCCATGTCGCGTCGCTGCGAACTCACCGGTATCGGCCCCATGGTCGGCAACAATGTGAGCCACTCGAATATCAAGACGAAGCGCCGCTTCCTGCCGGCCCTGGCGCCCGCCAGCCTGCAGTCGGACGCCCTGGGTCAGACCTTCAAGCTGCGCATCTCCAATGCGGCCCGCCGCACCCTGGACTTCCGTGGCGGCCTGGACGTCTTCCTGGTCAAGGCCAAGGACGAGCAGCTCTCGCCCCGCGCCCTCAAGATCAAGCGCCAGCTGAAGGCCAAGCTCGCCGCGCAAGCGCCGGCCGCCGCCGCCTAGGCGCAGCGACCATCCAGATCTGGAAAAGGCCGGCGGTGACGCCGGCCTTTTTCTTTGTCCGCTATTTCAGCGTCGAGTCGAAAAGCGCGATCAGTTCGCGCCAGTGGCGCTCAGCGCCCTCGGGGTTGTGCACCGGCATGTCGGTGGGCACCCAGCCGTGCTTGCAGCCTTCCCAGATGGACACCTCGGCGTCGACGCCGGCCTCGCTCAGGGACTTGGTGAGCAGGGTGTTCTGGGCCTCGTCATAGCTGCGGTCCTCGATGGCCCCGGCCACCAGCACCTTGGCCCTGATCGCAGGCGCCAGGAGGTGGGGGCTGCGCGCGTCGTCGGTGGCCATGGCGCCGCCGTGGAAGGAAGCCGCCGCGCCGATGCGGTCGGGATAGGTCCCCGCCGCCCGCAGGGCGATGGAGCCGCCCATGCAGTAGCCGGTGATCCCCACCTTGCCCGGCTTGGCGGCCGGGTCCGCGTCGATGTAGTCGAGGCAGGCCTTCACGTCGGTCATCTGGCGACCGGCGCCGGTGCTGGCGCGCAGCTTGGCGAATAGCTCACCCGCCGCCTTGTCCCCCGCCCGGGCCGCAGCGATGTCCAGAGGCGGATAGGGGCCGGCGCGCCAGAACAGGTCGGGCAGCAGGACATAGTAACCGGCGGCGGCCAGGCGTTCGCCCATCTCGAAGAGGGCGGGGCGGATCGCGGGGGCGTCCATCGCGATGATGGCGGCGGGCCAGGGGCCGGCGCCTGAGTCGGGCTTGAAGACGAAGGCGCGCGCGTCGCCGTCCGGAGTGGGAAGGGCGATTTCGGACTGGCTCATAATGGCGCCTCGCTAATGCTTCGCGGGCTTCCAGTCGAAAGCCAGCAGGAAGGTCTTCTGGGAATTGGAAAAATTGTCGTCGGAAAGCAGATAGAATCGAGTCGCGCCGTCCCTGCCTGGAACGGCGGACACCCCCTCGATATTGTCGACGGTGAGGGGCTTGGCGAGGTCCAGCCGGGCGACTTCGCCGGTGGGGCCGAGAATCTTCAGGGTGATACGGCTGCCGCGCACCGGGTCCCAGGCGCGGAACAGCCAGGCGGTGTTTCCGCTGTCCAGCCGGTCGACCGCCACCACGCCGAACTCCGCCGGCTTTTCCAGGGTGGGTCCCTTCACGCAGGCCGCGCTGAGGCGGCAGGTCCAGGTCTCGCCGGAATCCTCACCGGCGGTGATGTAGCCATCGGGGCCGACGGCGGGATCGAAGGCCAGGGCCTCCATGCCCCCGTTGCCGGGGAAGGTCGCGCCCACGGGGGATGGGACCACGCGCGCAGCGCCGCCTTTCGCCGGATAGAGCAGGATGCGGTCGATGGCCTCGAAACTGACGAGGCGGTCGCCGTTGGGCATGACGGCCAGGCCCTCTGAGTCGGCTTCCTTCTTGCCCTGAAGAGGCTTGCCGTCCGGCCCGGTGAGGACGGTCAGCTTGCCGGGGCCGACACCAACCAGGCGACCTGCCTTATCCAGCAGGACGCGGCTTTCCAGCAGGTCGCCCTCGTCGCTCATGGAGACCAGCTTGCCATCCCGTGTCACCCGAAGATCCGACAGGCCATGGAAACGTGAGGTCTGGTCCGACGAGAGCACGAGGCCACCCGCATAGACGAAGTCGCCGATGCGGTCCTGTGCGAGGTCCGCCGGATTGAGCGGAACAGGTGTGGCGGTGATGGTGATCCCGGGACCCGCAGCCATCGGACCCTTGGGGAGGGTGGACGGTTGGGCGCAGGCGGCAAGCGCGGCGAGCGCGGCTCCCAGGATCAGTCGTTTCACGCCACGGCTCTCCGGACTTCCTTGAAGGTGGACCGCCGGGTAGCGCCGCCCTGGGGGCCTTGCGTGCTGGGCGGCGGGGCCAGCAGGCCCGCGGTCTTGCGGTTCGCCTTGCGCGGCTCCTCTTGGAAGAGCTCGGCCAGTTGATCGACGATAGCGCCGGCCAGCTGCTCGACGTCCACGATGGTCACGGCCCGGCGATAGTAGCGGGTCACGTCATGGCCGATGCCGATGGCGATCAGCTGCACGGGGCTCTTGTCCTGGATCTCGGCGATCACCTCGCGCAGGTGGCGCTCGAGGTAGTGGCCGGAGTTCACCGACAGGGTCGAATCATCCACCGGCGCGCCGTCGGAGATCACCATCAGGATGCGGCGAGCCTCCGTCCGGCCGATCAGCCGCTGGTGGGCCCACATGAGGGCCTCGCCGTCGATATTTTCCTTCAGCAGTCCCTCGCGCATCATCAGGCCGAGGTTGCGCTTGGCCCGGCGCCACGGGGCGTCTGCGGCCTTGTAGATGATGTGGCGCAGGTCGTTGAGGCGCCCCGGCTGGGCGGGCTTGCCGGCCTTCAGCCAGTCCTCGCGGCTGGCGCCGCCCTTCCAGGCCCGGGTGGTGAAGCCCAGAATCTCGGTCTTCACGCCGCAGCGTTCCAGGGTGCGAGCCAGGATGTCGGCGCAGACGGCGGCCACCATGATCGGGCGGCCGCGCATGGATCCGGAGTTGTCGATCAGGATGGTCACCACCGTGTCGCGGAACTCGGTGTCTTCCTCTTCCTTGAAGGCCAGCGAGGCGGTGGGGTCGGTGATCACCCGCGTCAGGCGGGCGACGTCCAGCAGCCCCTCCTCCAGGTCGAAGGTCCAGGAACGGTTCTGTTGAGCCATCAGCTTGCGCTGCAGCTTGTTAGCGAGGCGCGAGACCACGCTGGACAGGCTGGCGAGCTGCTGGTCGAGATAGGCCCGCAGCCGGGTCAGCTCCTCGAGATCGCACAGCTCCTCGGCCGCCACGATCTCGTCATTGGCGGTGGTGAAGACCTTGTAGGTCGGCGTCTTGGCGTCGCCCTTTGGGTCGGGCCGCGCGGGCTGGTCGCCCTCGCCCATCTCCGGCTGCTCGTCAGAGTCTTCGGCGTTGGGATCATCCTCGGCCTGCATCATCTGGCTGTCGGCGTCCTCGCTTTCGCTGTGGGTCGCCTCGCTGTCGTCCATGGAGGCCTGCTGCGGGGATTGCCCCTCGCCGTCGCCTTCGTCCCCGTCCTCGGCCGCCTCGGCCTCACCTTCGTCGCCGTCCTCGTCGTCCTGATCGGCCTGGTCGGGCGCGTCGGACAGGTCATCGCCCATGGAGAGGTCGCGCAGGATGGTGCGCGCCATCTTGGCGTAGGCCTTCTGGTCGTCGAGCTTGTCGATCAGCTTGTCGAGATCGGCGCCAGCGCGGGCCTCGATCTCGTCGCGAAACATGTCCACCAGCAGCTTGGCGTTCGGCGGCGACTCAACGCCGGTCAGCCGCTCACGGGCCATCAAGGCGACGATCTCGGCCATCGGCGGATTGGCCTGGGCGTCGACGGGATTGAAGGGGCGCTTGAGCCAGGCCTGCTCGTGCACGACCTTCAGGTTCTCGCGCACCCCGCCCAGCGCATTGGAGCCGATGGACTCGATGCGGACCTGTTCCAGGGCGTCATAGGCCGGCGCGCCCAGCGCGGAGCCGGGACGGGTCTTGGCGTGGATCTGGGCGTCATGGTGCGAGATGCGCAGGGCCATCTGGTCGGCCAGCCCGCGGATGCGCGCGGCGTCCATCGGCGTCAGGTCGCGGGGCGGGTGCGGCAAGACCGCGCGATTGCCCGACAGCACGGGGCCTTCACCGGAGTAGACGATCTCCAGGTCGGGTGACTCGGCCAGGGAGCGCGCAGCGTTGGCGAGGGCGCGTTTAAAGGGCTCGAGCGGGCTTTCCGGGTTCTTGGCCATGGTCAGCTTCCATAGCGCGTCGGGGCGAACCGAGGAAAGTCCTGGTTGGCGCCGCGGCCAAAACACCCAGGCCCGTTTCACCATCCCTTTACAGTTTAAGCGCCTCGGTCGTTCCGAGAAGAAAACGGAGTGACGACGGTGACGGCGGTTGCGTGTCTGAGAGTGGCGGTCGATGCGGAGAAGACCGGGCTGAAGCCCGCCGTGCTCGGGCCGCTAGTCGCCAAGTTCGCGGGCCTCTATCTGGAGGGGAAATGGCAGTGGCCGCGGCAGTTCGCGCCCCTGACGCACTACTCGTTCCTGCTGACCGACCCGCGCGCCGATGAACTTGATGTCCAAGAGCTGGCCCGGCTGGGGGACGACCTGCAGATCAAGCTGTTCGGCGAAGGTGACGACGACGCTGGCAAGGTCGGCCTGCTGCTGTTCGAGGGCTCGGCCGAGGCGGTGCAGGCCTTCGCAGCCCTCGACAACGCGGCCGTCAGCGCAGCCCTGCTTGATCCCTCTCTGCTGCCTCCGGGGGGCAGGCTGAGCCGCGTCGAGGTGACCGATGCTGAACCCGGCGACAAACCCGCCTTGCCGATAGGCGCCTCGACGGGGCCGGTATGGGTGACCCAACAGGCTGCTCTGGAGGACATCGCCGAGGCCGGCGCCAACCAGCCGATGCCGCATCTCGAAGGCGTCCAGGGCATCTACTTCACTCTGCGCAGCGTCTTTGTCGGCGATGTGGTGAGTTCCACTCCCGGGACCCTGAGGACGCATCTCAGCCTCGTCGAAGGCGACGAGCATATGCCCGCCGATCCTCAGGCCTTCGACGCGGACTGTTTGGCCTTGGCCTCGCGAATGCTGGCCGGGCCAGGACCTCGCTCGATGCTCTACCTGCCCATCTGCTACTCCAACATCGTCCGCGCCTCCCAGCGCGCGGTCTATGAAGAGATGCTGGCGACCCTGCCTCAAACCGCCAAGGGGCAGCTGGCGGCCGCGGTCTATGATGTGCCGCGCGATCCGGCGTTTACTGCACTGGCCACCATCCGGTCGATGCTGTCGAAGTACGTCACCAATATCGACCTTCGCACCGAGGATCCCGGTTTCGAGGTGGAGAAGCTGCCACCTCACGCGGTGACCAGCGTGACCCTGGTTCTGCCGAACGGCGACCAGCGGGCCCGATTGGCCGTGCTGCGGCGCTTCGCCGAGCGGCTGGGTCTCTATCGGAAGAAGCAAATCTGGGCGGCGGTCACCAATGTGCGCAACCGCATCGAACTGGAGGCCTGCATCGCGGCGCATGTGCCCTTCGTGACCGGTCCGGGGGTCTGCCGTCTTCAGACCACGCCGGTGGGCGGCCGGATGCAGCCGCCCGACACATTGCCGCTACTGGCGGCCTAACCGCGCCAGGAACGCGAGCGCTGAGCCCGCGTTACCAGCAAAGACCTTGGATGTCTTTGGCTGGAGTTCGACATGTTGAAATGGGCCCTGATTTTCGCGGTGGTCGCCTTGATCGCCGGTGCGCTTGGTTTCACCGGCATGGCTGGTGCGGCGGCGGGTATCGCCAAACTGCTGTTCTTCGTCGCCGTGATCGGCTTCGTGCTGTTCCTGGCGCTGGGCGCCTTCGTCGGCAAGAAGATAAGCGGCGGCTGAGCCACCGCTGAAAACTGAGACGGACAAGGGCGCGGAGTCACCTCCGCGCCCTTTCTGATTCCGAGCGTGTCGCGTGCGCCAGTAGACGGCCTTGGCCTGTTGGCGGGCGGCTCCTAGGCCACCCGCACCCTGGCCGTGGATTCCGGCAGATCCTGGCCGAAGGCGCGCTGGAAGAACTCGGCGACCGTGCCGCGCTCCAGCTCGTCGCACTTGTTCAGGAAGGTCATCCGGAAGCCGAGCGCGATGTCGCCACCGAAGATCTCGGTGTTCTGCGCCCAGGTGATCACCGTCCGCGGGCTCATGACCGTCGAGATGTCGCCGTTCATGAAGGCGTTCCGCGTCATGTCGGCGACCCGGACCATGGCGCTGATCGTGCGCTTGCCCTCGGTGTTGTTGTAGTGCGGCGCCTTGGACAGCACGATCTCGGCTTCCACGTCGTGGGCCAGATAGTTCAGCGTCGTCACGATCGACCAGCGGTCCATCTGACCTTGGTTGATCTGCTGGGTGCCGTGATAGAGGCCGGTGGTGTCGCCCAGACCGATGGTGTTGGTCGTGGAGAAGAGCCGGAAGAACGGATTGGGCCGGATCACGCGGTTCTGGTCCAGCAGGGTCAGCTTGCCCTGGGCTTCCAGGATGCGCTGGATCACGAACATCACGTCCGGACGGCCGGCGTCGTACTCGTCGAACACCAGGGCCACCGGCCGCTGGATCGACCAGGGCAGGATACCCTCGCGGAATTCCGTGATTTGCTTGCCGTCCTTCAGGACGATGGCGTCCTTGCCGACCAGATCGATCCGGCTGACGTGGCTGTCCAGGTTGACCCGGATCAGCGGCCAGTTGAGGCGCGCGGCGACCTGTTCGATGTGGGTCGACTTGCCGGTGCCGTGATAGCCCTGGACCATCACGCGGCGGTCGAAGGCGAAGCCCGCGCAGATCGCCCGGGTGGTTTCGGGATCGAACTTGTAGGAAGGATCGAGGTCCGGCACGTGACTGTCGCGCTCGCTGAAGGCGGGCACGGTCATGTCGATATCCACACCAAAGGCTTCGCGGACCGAGACCTTCTTGTCCGGGACCAGGGTGAGGAGCTTGTCGTCTTGATTTTCAGCGAACGAGGTCATGGTCCGGTTCGATTTCAGGCTTACGCATGCGAAGCAAACGTGTGTTTGATGAGGGCAGTCCCTGCGACCCATACCGGAATGACGAAGGGAGCGTCCACCCATGTTGAAGCAGGCCACACGGTCTTATCGCGCGATCCAGGTCTTCGCCTCGGAGGAGGGCTTCGGCGCCGAGATCGTCGGCGTCGACCTTTCCCGCCCGCTTTCCCCAGAGGCCCGCGAGGAAATTCGCGCCGCCTGGGCCCGCCATTCGGTGGTGAGCTTCCCCGACCAGCCGCTCGGCCTGGACGAACTGGAGGCCTTCACCCTGCAGATGGGAAAATTCGGGGTCGACCCGTTCATCGCCCCCATGCCGGGCCACCCCAATGTGCTGGAGCTGCGCCGGGAGCCTGACGAGAAGGCGACGAACTTCGGCGCGGGCTGGCATTCCGACTGGAGCTTTCAGGAGAAGCCGCCGGCCGCCACCCTGCTGCATTCCAAGGTGGTCCCACCGGTCGGGGGCGACACCCTCTTCGCCGACTGCGCCAGCGCCTATGACGCCCTGTCGCCGGCCATGCAGGCGATGCTGGCGCCGCTGAAGGCGGTCCACTCCGCCGGCCGCGCCTACGGGACCAAGGGGGTCTTCGCCCGCGAGACCGAAAAGCGGACCATGGAGATCATCGTCTCCGAGGCGGCCGACGAGAGCCTGACCCATCCCCTGGTGCGGACCCATCCGGTCACCGGCCGCAAGGCGCTGTTCGTCAGCCCGGTTTACACGGTCGGCATCGCGGGCTTCGAGGCGAAGGAGGCCCAGGCCATCCTGGGATTCCTGTTCGCGCATATCACCCAGGAGCGGTTCATCTACCGCCACAAATGGCGGCCCAACATGCTGCTGATGTGGGACAATCGCTGCACGGTCCACCTGGCCGAGGGCGGTTATGATGGCCACCTGCGCCTGATGCACCGCACGACGGTGGCGGGCGACACGCCGGCCTGAGGCGGCGCTAAACTTTTGAATTGGAGCTCGATTCAGCGTTCAGTCGATTCCGCCTGATCGCATCGCGCTCTACGCCATCTTGGCCTTGCGAAGCTGCTGGTAGGCCTTGATGACCCGCTGCAGCTTGTGCTCGGCCGAACGGTCGCCCCCGTTGGAGTCAGGGTGTGTCCGCTTCACCAACTCGATGTAGCGGGCGCGGATCGTCGGGCCGTCGGCGTTCTCGTCGAGATCCAGGTCGGCGAGGGCATTACGCTCGAGCTTGCCCAGGCGCCGGGCCTCCGGCGCATTGGCCGGCCGGGCGCCGCCATTGCCGCTGCCGAACAGGTTGAAGGGGTCGCGGTAGCCCTTGCCCTGGCCGAAGCCATGGGCCGCGGCGGCGGCCTCGCGAGAGAATCGGCCGGCCTTGAAATCCCAGGTCGGACGGTCGCCCTGGGCGCTCTGAGCCTGGCGCTGCTTGATCTCGCCCTCGCTCATGCCGGCGAAGAAGTTCCAGTTGCGGTTATATTCCGCCGCGTGCGGCTGACAGAACCAGTAGTGCTCGTTCAGCATGTCGCGGGATTTCGGCGCGCGCGCGCTGCCGGCCAGCCGGCATCCCGGATGGTCGCAAGCCCGTTCCCCGGGCTTCAGCGCATAGACGTCGTCGGTCTGCGCCGCCTCCCCAGGGGTCGGCGGGCGCACCCGGATATCGACGAACTTAGGCTTGTATTGAAACGCGCCGGCCATGACCCAAGTATGAAGCGGTCTGAGACCCTTTCAAGAATTGAAGATTATCCAAATGGGCGCCATATTTGAGGCCATCCAACACAAGCTCACCGAAGCGTTCTCGCCCACCCGTCTGGAAATCGAAGACGATTCCGCCCGCCACGCGGGTCATGCGGGGGCCAGCGCCTCGGGCGAGAGCCATTTTAATGTAGTTATTCAAGCCCAGGCCTTCGAGGGCGCCCCAAAGGTGGCGCGGCAACGGATGGTCTACCGGACATTGGCCGAGGAGCTGGCAGGTCCCCTGCATGCGCTTTCGGTAAAAGCCCTCGCTCCCGGCGAGGACTAATCTGACTTTCGAATAGGCGCCGCTGACCAAGGCGGCCCCGCGCTGGGGAGGCGTGCTTGAAGACGACCATCACCGTAAACGGGCAAGCCAGGTCGCTTGACCTCGACACCCGCACCAGTCTGCTCGACGCTCTGCGCGAGCATTTGAACCTCAAAGGCTCCAAGAAGGGCTGCGACCACGGACAGTGCGGCGCCTGCACCGTCCTGGTGAACGGGGTGCGGATCAATTCCTGCCTCAGCCTGGCCGTCATGCACGACGGGGACGAGGTCACCACCATCGAAGGCATCGGGGGCGAAGAAAACCTGCATCCGATGCAGCAGGCCTTCCTGGTTCAGGACGCCTTCCAGTGCGGCTACTGCACGCCGGGTCAGATCTGCTCGGCGGTGGGCATGCTGAAGGAGGCCGCGCAGAACTGGCCCAGCCAGGCCAGCGAGGACCTCACCGGCGCCATCGCGCTGACCGACGCCGAAATCCGGGAACGCATGAGCGGGAACATCTGCCGCTGCTCGGCCTATCCCCAGATCATCGCGGCCATCCGCGATGTGGCGGGAGACGTGGCATGAGGCCCTTCACCTACGAGCGTCCAACCGACGTGGCCGCCGCCGTGAAGGCCGTGGCCGCCACCCCAGGGGCCAAGTTCCTGGCCGGCGGCACCAACCTGCTCGATTTGATGAAGCTCGACATCGAGCAGCCGACCCATCTGGTGGACGTCAACCGCCTGCCTCTGTCGGGGATCGAGGACACGCCCGAGGGGGGCCTGCGAATCGGCGCGATGGTCACCAACAGCCACCTGGCCGCCGACGCCCGCGTCCGTCAGCGCTACTCGGTCCTGACCCAGGCCATCGTGTCCGGCGGTTCGGGCCAGCTGCGCAACAAGGCCACCACCGGCGGCAACCTGCTGCAACGGACCCGCTGCGCCTATTTCTACGACCCCTCCAAACCCTGCAACAAGCGTCACCCCGGTTCCGGCTGCAGCGCCATCGATGGCTTGAACCGCAACAGCGCGATCTTCGGCGCCAGCGACGCCTGCATCGCCACCCATCCCTCCGACATGGCCGTGGCCCTTACAGCTCTGGGCGCCCAGCTCGAGACCATGACCGCCGACGGCGCGACCCGCACCCTGGCGGTCGCCGACCTGCACCGCCTGCCGGGCGACACCCCGGAGATCGAGACAAACCTGGCGTCTGGTGAGCTGATCACCGCTGTCGTCCTGTCCCCGGCTCCGGCCGGTGGTCAGGTCTATCGCAAGGCCCGCGACCGGGCGGCATACGCCGGTGGCCTGGCCAGCGTCGCGGTGGTGGGACAGCAGGTCGCCTTCGGCGCCGTGGCTCACAAGCCCTGGCGCGCGGAGAGGACCGAGGGGGCGCTGAAGTCCGGGGCGGGTGCGGTCGAGGCCGCCCACGCCGAACTGGCGGGCGCTCAGGACAACGGCAAGAACGGCTTCAAGATCGCCCTGGTGGCCCGCATGACCGCGGACGCCCTGAGGCAGGCCAGTGAAGGGAGAGGCGCATGAGCTCGGTCAAGGATTGGGCGGCCCCGAACCCCGTCACGGAAAACCGCAGCGGCATCATCGGCAAGGGCGTCGACCGCTACGAGGGCAAGTTGAAGGTCACCGGCACGGCGGCCTACGCCTATGAAGTCGAACCGCCCTCACCGCCGGCCTATGGCTACCTGCTGGCCGCCACCATCGCGCGCGGCCGCATCACCGCCATCGACACCGGCGCCGCGGAGACCTCGCCCGGCGTGAAGCTGGTCTGGACCCACCTCAACGTGCCGGCCCAGGCGCGCCGGGGCGAGCGGATCAATCCCCGCAGCCAGCGGCCCTCCAACCCGGCCCTGGCCTCCGACCGCATCGAGTTCTTCGGCCAGCCGGTGGCCTTCGTCGCCGCCGACACCTGGGAGAATGCGCGGGCCGCCGCCAATTTGGTCCAGGTGAGCTATGCCGCTGAGCCCGCCGTCCTCGACTTCCGCGCCAGCCTCGAGACGGCCGAGATGCCGCATGGCGAGGAAGACGTGCTGATCGGGGACTTCGAAGGCGCCTACGCCAAGGCCCCGGCGCAGATCGACGAGACCTATTTCAGCCCCCTGCAGAACCACGTGCAGATGGAGCCCTGCGCCACCACCGCCTGGTGGGAGGGCGACAAGGTCACCGTTCACACCTCGATCCAGATGGTGAAGGGCGGCCAGCACTCGCTCGCCGAGACCCTCGCCATCCCGTCGGATCGGGTTCACCTGCTGACCCGCTATATCGGTGGTGGCTTCGGCGGCAAGGGCCAGGCCTATGACGATCTGGTGCTGGCGGCGCTCGGCGCCCAGGCGCTGGGGCAGCCGGTGAAGCTCGCCTACACCCGCCAGCAGATGTTCCAGGCCACCATCCACCGGCCTGCGGTCAGCATGCGCGTGCGGCTGGGCGCGGAGCCCGACGGGCGCCTGAACGCGTTCGCCGTGGAGGCCGTCACCCACTGCGCCCGCAGCGCGCCCTTCGTGGAGCATGCGGCCAACTTCTCCCGCAACCTCTACGCCGCCCCCAACCGACTCACCGGCCACCGGCTGGTGAAGATGGACATCCCCCACGCCGGCCCCATGCGGGCGCCGGGCGAGGCCTCGGGCATGCTCAGCCTGGAATGCGCCATGGACGAGCTGGCTGAGAAGCTGGGGATCGACCCCATCGAGCTGCGCCTGCGCAACGAGCCCGAGGTGGACCCGGAGACCGGCAAGCCGTTCTCCATCCGTCAGCTTACGGAATGCCTGAACACCGGCGCCCAGCGCTTCGGGTGGAGCCGCCGCAATCCCAAGCCGGGTCAGGTGCGCGACGGCCGCTGGCTGGTGGGCATGGGCATGGCCGCGGCGATCCGGGGCAACTTCCTGCTGCCGGCCAAGGCGGGCGTGCGGATCGACGGAACCGGGGTCGTCACCCTGCGCCAGGGCATGACCGACATCGGCACCGGCACCTATACGATCCTCGCCCAGATCACCGCCGAGACCATGGGCGTCACCATGGATCAGGTGAAGATCGAGTTGGGGGATTCCGAGTTCCCGCCGGCCCCCGGCTCCGGCGGTCAGTTCGGGGCGGCCACGGCCGGTTCGGCGGCCTTCGAGGCCAATATGAACCTGCGCAAGGCCCTGGCCGAACTGGCCATCGGCGATCCCAACTCGCCGCTCTATGGCGGGGACCCGACCTACGTCACCTTCGGCAACGGCAATATCGCCATCGAGAACCGCTCGGAGAGTCTGGCGACCCTGGTCTCCCGCGCCGCGCCGGAGGGCGTCTATGTGGAGGGCTCCATCAGCCCCGCCGCCGACGCCCGCGACTATTCCCAGCACACCTATGGCGGCCACTTCGCCGAGGTCGGCGTCGATACGGTCACCGGCGAGGTGCGCATGCGCAAGATGTTCGGAGTGTTCGCCGCCGGCCGCATTCTCAACGCCAAGACCGCCAAGAGCCAGGTGACGGGCGGCATGATCTGGGGCGTCGGCACGGCGCTGACCGAGGGCAACGTGGTGGACAACCGCTACGGCTCGTTCATCAACCAGGACATGGCCGGCTACCTGGTGCCGACCCATGCCGACATCGTCGACCTGGACGCCATCTTCCTGGACGAGGCCGACGACAAGGCCAATCCGATGGGGATCAAGGGTGTGGGGGAACTGGGCATCTGCGGCGCCGGCGCGGCGGTGGCCAACGCCATCTACAACGCCTGCGGCGTACGCCTGCGGGACTTCCCGATGACCCCGGACAAGGTGCTGGAAGGCCTGATGGCCAAGGGGCTGTAATCTCAAAGAAGTAGAGCGCGCCAGACGGGTTAACCGGCTTCCACTTAACCCTGGCGACTCTAGGCCCCTTGCGCCTCGGCGGTCACTTGCTTCGGTTGAGGTAGGTGACCGCCAGGGCCGCCGCGCAGCCCAGGAACAGGATGCCGGCGATCACCCGGATCGCGTCGATCAGGAAGCCTGCGATCGCCGCAGCGACCATGACAGCGAGGAAGATGCCAGCCCAGCGCGCCATGGTGCTAACCGACCTTGGCGCGGAGTTCGCCCAGGATGCGAGCTAGGTCGGCCTCGCGGAACGGCTTCTGCAGAACCGGTGAACCCTTGTCGACGTCGCGCAGCCCCGCATCGCCATAGCCGGTGGCGAAGGCGAAGGGCGCGCCCTTGGACCGGAGGACGTCAGCAAGGGGGAAAATCGGTTGGCCGCCGAGGTTCACATCCAGCACGGCGCAGTCGATCTCTTCGCTCTCGGTGAGCGCCATGGCTTCGTCCAGCCGGGCGGCGGGACCGACGACAATACAGCCGAGATCGGTGAGCATGTCCTCGATCAGCATCGAGACCATCATCTCGTCCTCCACGACGAGGACACGCAGGCCGGCGAGATCGGGGGCGCTCATAGCCAAGGCTCCAGCAGGTTCATCGACTATCCATAAGCCACTGCGGACTCGGCTGACCAGAGCCAAGTCTCATACAAATGCCACGCCGTGGCTGTTCATGCCTCGCTCCATCCCCCGCGTGCGAGATTCCATGAAGACAATGGTCGTCATCATGCTTTCTATGTCGGGTTCAGGACTCAGGAGTCGGTGCGCTGGCGTCGAAGGGCGCTGAGACCCGCAGCGTGGTGATCTGGTTGCGGACCCGCTTCACGACCTGGAACCGGTGGCGGTGGAAGATGAAGGTCTGGCCGATCTTCGGGATGGTCTGGGCCTCATGGATCACCAGACCGGCCACGGTGACCGCGTCGTCGTCGGGCATGTCCCAGTCCATGGCGCGGTTCAGGTCGCGGATGGTCACCGAGCCGTCCACTACCACCGAGCCGTCGGGTTGGCGGCGCACACCCTGGATGGCGCTGTCGTGCTCGTCGTCGATCTCGCCGACGATCTCCTCGAGGATGTCCTCCAGTGTCACCAGGCCTTGCAGGGCGCCGTACTCGTCCACCACGAGGGCGAAGTGGCTCTGGCGCTTCAGGAAAGCGTTGAGCTGGTCCTTCAGGTTGGTGGTGTCGGGGATGAACCAGGGCTCGCGCAGGATGTCGTCGATGGCCAGCTTATCCATCTTGCCGCCGGCGTCGGCGATGGCCTGCAGGACGTCCTTGGCGTGCAGGACCCCCACGATGTTTTCGGCGTCGCCCCGATAAAGCGGCACGCGGGTGTGGGCGCTGGCCAGCATGGCGGTGACCACCTCGGAGGGCGACAGGTCGGCGTCGATCATGGAGATCGACATGCGGTGAACCATCACCTCGCTGACGTCCATGTCGGAGAGGTCCAGCACGCCCCCCAGCATGCGGCGGTCGCGTTCCTCCACCAGGCCCTCGGAGTGGTGGTACTCCACGGCGCCGCGGATCTCCTCGTGGGCGGCCAGGACATCAGTCTCCATGCCGAGCCGGATGCCGAAGGGGCGCAGAGTGTGGCGCACCACCCACTGGGCGCCGTTGGCCAGCGGCCCGAAGATGCGCACGACCCAATAGGTCGGGATCGACAGGGCGCGGGCGACATCGTCAGCGCGGGCGATGGCGAGCGACTTGGGCAGGATCTCGGCGAAGATGACGATCAGGATCGTCATCACACCGGTGGCGATCAGGGCGCCGAGGGGGCCGGGGAAGGCCGTCGATAGCGCCAGGGTCGTCAGGGCCGAGGCGCCGATATTGATGACGTTGTTGGAGAGCAGGATGGCCCCGATCATCTTCTCCTGATCGCCCATCATCACGTTGATGCGGCGCGCGGCGCGGTCGCCTTCACGCTCCAACTGATGCATCCGGGCGCGGCTGGCGGCCGTCATCGAGGTCTCTGCCGCCGAGATCATGCCTGACAGACTCAGCAGGGCGATGAGGATCGGGGCGAGACCCGCGAGGATCGCGATGACGCTCACGGTTTGGCTCCTTCGGAGACGAGGAAATCACGCACGGCCCGGGCGCTCACGTCCTTGGCCACGAAGGTGTCGCCCAGCGCGCGCGCCAGGATGAAGGTCAGCTTGCCGCCCTGCGCCTTCTTGTCCTGGCCCATGTGTCGGACCAGGGCTTCGGCGGCGAAGGGGGTATTCGCCACGGCGTCCATGCGGGTGGGCAGGCCGGCGGCGGCGATGGCGGCCTCCGCGCGGACGGCGTCCTGCGCCGAACATAGTCCCTGAGAGGCGGAGAAGCGGAAGGCGATGGCCGATCCGGCGGCCACGGCCTCGCCGTGCAGCAGGGCCTCGCCGTAGCCGGTCTCGGCCTCCAGGGCGTGGCCGAAGGTGTGGCCGAGGTTGAGCAGCGCGCGGCGGCCGGCTTCTTTTTCGTCCTCGATGACGATTTCCGCCTTCATCTCCACAGAACGCGCGACGGCGTAGGAGAGCGCCTCGGGTTCGCGCGCCAGGACAGCGGCGGCGTTGGCCTCCAGCCACTCGAAGAAGCTGAAGTCCCCCAATAGGCCGTACTTGATCACCTCGGCATAGCCCGCCCGCATGTCGCGGTCCGTCAGGGTGGAGAGCACGCCGAGGTCGGCCAGGACCAGACGGGGCTGGTGGAAGGCGCCCAGCAGGTTCTTGCCGCGCGGCGTGTCGATGGCGGTCTTGCCGCCCACCGAGGAGTCGACCTGGGCCAGCAGAGTGGTGGGGATCTGCACGAAATCGATGCCGCGCTTGTAGATGGCGGCCGCGAACCCCGCGAGGTCGCCCACCACGCCGCCGCCAAAGGCGACGATCAGGTCGCCGCGATCCAATTCCAGAGCCAACAGACGGTCCGACAGGTCCGCCAGGCCTTCGAAGCTCTTGGTCTGTTCGCCGGGCGGCACCACGATGGCCGGGCAAGTGATGCCGGCGGTCTCCAGCGAGGTGGTCAATCGGGCGCCGTGCAGGGCCCAGACGGTCTCATCGCTGACGATGGCGACGCGCTTGTTCGTCAGGAAGGGCGCAATCCAGGTCCCCGCCTCCTCCAGCAAACCACGTCCGATCACCACCTCATAGGAACGGTCGCCCAGGCCAACGGGGACGATGCGCGGGTTCACTGGGGAGGTTCCTCGGTCTTGGTCAGATGGGCCGAAAGGGCCTGGATCACCTGGTCGACGGTGACGTGGTGGGCGGCGTCGCCGGTCTCCACCATGACGTCGGCCAGTTCGTAGATCGGATAGCGTTGCGCCGCCTGCTCCCGCAGCACGCTCATCGGGTCGCGCCCGGCGATCAGCGGCCGGTTGTCCTTGCGCGACACCCGCCGCGCCAGGACCTCCAGGTCGGCCTTGAGCCACACCGAGAGCGAGCGCGCCTTGATGAGCGCGCGGGTCTCGTCGTTCATGAAGGCGCCGCCGCCCGTGGCCAGCACATGGGGGGGCTCGTCCAACAGACGGGCGATCACCCGGCGCTCGCCTTCGCGGAAGGCGGGCTCTCCAAGATCGGCGAAGATGTCCGGGATGGAGCGGCCGGCGGCGGCTTCGACCTCGGAGTCGGCGTCGCGGAACGGCAATTCCAGAGCGTTGGCCAGACGGCGGCCCACGCTGGATTTGCCGACCCCCATCAGGCCGACGAGGGTGATGGTGCGGGCGCGTAGCGGTTTGTAACGGTCCATGAACGGCGCAGGTCTACATCAGGGCGAGCCCCCGCGCCAATGCCCGCGCTATCGGTTAGGATGAGACCATGACCGGTCGAAGCATTTCCTTGGCGGTTCTGACCGCTCTTGCCCTTACAGCGCCAGCCTTGGCGCAGGACGTTCACGTCACGGCCCTGGCGCCCCCCGACTTCTTCTCCGCGGGGGCTCGGGATACCGGCCTCGGCGCGGATCTCTGGCGTGGCGCGTCGGGCCAGACGGCTCGCACCGTCCTGCCTCTTCTGGCGGCCAAGCCGCTGTCGCCGGCCGCCCAGGCCCTGGCGCGCCGGGTCCTGGCCACCGGCGCCCCTGGTCCCGAGAGCGCTGGGCAGGACGCGAGCGTCGCGGGCGCTCGAATCAGCGCCTTGATCGCCCAGGGCGGAGTGAAGGACGCCGCCGCCATCCTGTCGCGCACCGCGGGCCTCGAGCAGAACCCCGTCTTGGCCCAGGCGGGCGCGGAGGCTGCCCTGCTGGCGGCGGACGACCAAGCCGCCTGCGCCATCTCCGATCGTCTCGTGGCGGGGCGTGAGGAGGTCTACTGGATGCGACTTCGAGCCTTTTGCCAGCTCAAGGCTGGGGATTCGGGCGCTGCTCGTCTGACACTCGACCTCGCCCAAGGCCAGGACCGGGACGCGGTCTATGCCCGCCTGATGGGCGCCAAGCTGGCCGGCGCCGGCGATCCTGGCGCGCCGTCCCTTCGCAACGGCCTCGACTATGCCCTGAGCCGCAATCTCGGCCTGCCGGTCACCGGTCCGGCCGCGCCCGCCGTGGCCGCAGCCCTGGCGGCCAATCCTGCGGTGTCGGCGACCTGGACCCTCGAAGGCGGCCCCGGTCCTGTGAAGGCGGCGATGGCCGCGCTCGCGTCCGGGGACCTTGCCAGCGCCCAGGCCCTGCGGGCGGCTATGATCTCCGACACCATCCCCGAGGCCACGATCACCGACCTGGCCCTGCTGGACGCCATGCTCGCGGCGGCGATGGGCAAGTCTGATCCCCAGACGCTGGACCGCTTGATCGAGCGCGGCGCCGCCGCCGACCCCAAGACCCGCGCCCGCGCCCAGCAGGCCGCGGTGATCCTGACCGCGTTCGGGGCGCAGATGAGCACCCAGGCCCGCGGCCAGTTCGCGAGCTTCACGGCCGTCGAGGCCAAGGCGCCCTCTGCTCGCGCCCTCGCGCTCGACATCGCCGGGGCGGAAAAGCTTAAGGGCGAGACTGCTCTGCTGGCCCTGTGGATTTCGGCCGACGCGGGGGCCACGGGTCCCGCCGCCGGAGATCGGGCGCGTATCATCCGGGCGCTCAACGCCGCCGGCCTGGAGGAGGACGCGCGAGCCTTCGCCCTCGAAGGTCTGCTGGCGGTCCGATGAGCGCGTCGTCGGGCTGGGCCGAGGCCTTCCTGGAGATGATGGCCGTCGAGCGGGCGGCGGCGAAAAACACCATCACCGCCTACGGCAAGGACCTGACCGACGCCTCCGGGTTTCTCTCCGGACGGGGCCGGGATCTGGGCGACGCCTGCGCCGAAGACATCGAGGCCTATTTCGCGGCCCTCGGGGCGCGGGGCCTGTCACCGGCTACCGCTTCGCGACGCCGGGCGGCGGTCCGCCAGTTCTACCGCTTTGTCCTGGGGGAAGGTTGGCGCACCGACGATCCCTCGCGGCGTGTGGACGCCCCCAAGCGCGGGCGACCCCTGCCCAAGGTGCTGAGCCGTGACGAGGTGGATCGAATCATCGCCGCCGCCTCCGCCAAGGATGGCGCGCAGGGCCTGCGGATCGGCTGCGTCGTGGAGTTGATCTACGCCTCCGGCCTGCGGATATCGGAACTCACCGCCCTGCCTCTGGCGGCCCTGGCCCGCGACCCGGCCTATCTGATGGTCACCGGCAAGGGCGGCAAGGATCGGTTGGCGCCGCTGAACGATGCTGCGCGTAAGGCGGTGAAGGCTTATCTGGCCGTCCGCAAAGCCTTCCTGCCCAAGGGGGATATGGCCAATCCCTGGCTGTTTCCATCTCGTGGCAAGGCGGGTCGCATGACGCCGCGCCGTTTCGCGCAACTGCTGGACGAGGCCGCCGCCGACGCCGGGATCGATCCGGCCCGGGTCAGCCCTCACGTGTTGCGCCACGCCTTCGCCACCCATCTGCTGGAGGGGGGCGCCGACCTGAGGGTCGTGCAGAAGCTGCTGGGTCACGCCGACATCGCCACCACCCAGATCTACACCCACGTGGCCGGCGACCGCCTGGCCCAGGTGGTGGCCACGAAGCACCCGCTGTCACGCAAGCCCTGAACGAGAAAAGCCGCCCGCGTGAGCGGACGGCTTCCCTCAGGGCCATGGACCCAGCTGTTTAGCCGGTGATCCGATAGCGGCCCTGGCTGTCGGGGCAGACGCGCACGTAGCGCACGTCATTGCCGTAGTTGTCCACCGGCGCGGTGGCCAGCCGGCAGCGGCTGCGGCTGTAATAGCTGTAGTCGTACTGACCGTTGCGTTGGCCGCGGCTATAGCGGCTCTCGCGGTAGGGCACCGTCTCGGCGTAGTTGTAGTAGTAGCCGGCGCTGTCGCACTTGGCCTTGGCAGACGACTTGCCGATCTGCGAGCCGGCGAGACCGCCGACCACCGCGCCCAGCACGGCGCCCTCGGTCCGCGCATTGCGAGCCGCGACGTTGGAACCGATGGCCGCGCCGGCCAGCGCCCCGATCAGACCGCCAGCCACTTGGCTGTTGTTGTTATTGGAGGACCGGCAGGGATCGGCATAGGACGACCCGTAGTACGAGGTGTCGCGGCCATAGTTGTTGGCGTCGTAGCGGGCCGAATCCCAGGTGGGGGCCGCGCCATAGTAGCGCGCATAGGCGCCATAGCCGTAGCGGGCGTCATAGCGGGCGCGGTCACGCTCATAGCGATCGCGCTTGGCGTCGTACTCGGCGCGGGCGCGGTCGTACTCGGCGCGGGTGACCTGGTAGTCGCGGTGGTCCTGCTGATAGTTGCGCATGTCGCGCTGGTACTGTTGGGTCGGTTGATATTGAGCGAAGGCGGGGGCGGCCATGGCCATCATCGCCGTCGCCACCAGGGTAGTCTTGAGCGTCTTCATGGTGCGTTCTCCTGAACAAACGACGGACCGCTCCCGTCCCGGCGGTCTCGTGAACTTCGGGGTCTTAACGACCTCGGCTAACCAAACGTGGAGTCGCGTTCAGGGTTGCACGAACGCTGTTCGATTGCTTTCAAGCCTTGCGAGGTGCGCCTTTCAGCAACGCGATCAGAGCCTTAGCCAGGGCGTCGGTCGACTTCAGCTTGTCGCTTAGGCTCAACGCGATCACTGGTCCGACATCGGTCTTGTTGACGTCGACGATGTAGATGCGGCCGGTGGGTTGGTCGCGAAGGATGTCCAGGCCGCCCCAGTCCAGCCCCATGCGCGCGGCGAAGGCGGAGATCAGCTCCAGCTCCTCGGCGCTGTAGACGTCCGCCGGGTCGGCGCGGGTGACAGCCAGGTTGTGGATGGAGAAGCGGTTGTCGGCCGGCTTGCGCTTGATCCAGACAACGACGGGCCTGCCGCCGACACAGGGGGTTCGCAGGTCGTGGATGAAGGGGCCGACGGCGGTGTCCACCAGCCGCTGGTAGGTCTTGCCCGGCAGGCGCGGGTGCGGGCAGGTCACGATCCGCCCGTCATGCACCCCGTTCAGTTCGCCCTTCTCCACCGCCTCGCCGACGAAGATCTCGGGATCGATGGCCAGGGGATAGCCGAACACCTCCTCGAACACCGCCGAAACGTGGCTCTTGGAAACGTCCAGGCAGGTGAAGTTGAGGGCGCGCTCATGGGTGGGCTGCGCCCGCAGGCCCCAGGTGGCGTCCTCGAAGCAGAAGCAGGCGTCGGCCTCGTCGGCTGAACCCGCCATGCGGCTGCCGCTCCAGGCCATGGCCGCCCAGATCAGATACCAGGGGCGAGGCTTGTCGGGGGTGAACCAGATGGCCGGGCCGGGCGCCCGCGTCGCCGCCATCCCCCAGGACCGGGCGCGGACGATGATGTGATAGCCGAACCAGTTGAGGCACTCGCCGATTAGGGCGCGGTTCAGGCAGATCTCCGTCCCGGTTTTGTGGACCGTCAGGCCACCGGGGTGGAATTTGAAGTCGCTGAACCAGCCTCCCTTTGGCGAAAGACCGGGCAGGAAGCCTTCAGGCGCGCGCGTCTGCAGTTCGCTCATCGGAGCCTCAGAACCTAGAAGGAGAGCGGGCGCGCCCAGAGTGAACCCGCTGGGCAATACGCTCAAGCTGACGCGGCGTTCCCGGCCTTCTCCAGCACCGCGCCCACCGCGGCGATGCGGTCGACCCGGCGATAGGCCGGATGCAGCAGCATGGCGCCAAACACGTCGGGGTCGATCTCGCGATAGCGCAGAGCCGCGCCATCAGCCGCGGCGAGGCCTTCCAATTCGGTCCGCAGCCTGTCGTGGCCCTCGACGATGGCGCTGCCCGTGTAGAGCAGCAGGCGGCCACCGGCCGGCAGGCGCGCCATCGCGGCCTTGGCCCAATCCAGTGAGACCCGCGCGCCAAGCAGGTCGCCGCCGTCGCGGTAGGTGCGTCCGCCGGAGCCCAGCAGATAGGGCGGGTTGGCGATGGCGACGTCGATGGCGCCGGTGACCTTGGCCAGGCCGTCGCTCTCCATCACTTCGGCGCTGACCACGGCGGTGGCGGCATTGATCCGGGCCAGCCGCACGGCCTCCGGATTGATGTCGGTCAGCACGATGGCGGCCCCGGGGCAGACCCGCGCGGCGACGAGCCCGCCAACCCCTGCGCCCGCGCCGATATCCACCACGCGGTTGGCGTGACCCAGCTCGGCGCGGATGAAGTCGGCGAACCTGTAGCTGTCGGGCCCAAAGAACACCGCGTCCTTCGCCCGTGGCGGGTAGGCTGAGTGGAGGAAGAGGTCGTCACCGACGCTGGCCACGCGCAGGGCGCTGGTAAGCCGATGCCCGCGTTGAATGAGGATCCCGGCCTTGCGCATCAGGGCCAGGATCTGCGGCTCCACATCGCCGTCGCGGAAGGGGCGAGTCCAACCAAAGATGTCGCGCAGGGTGTGGTGTGAACCCTGGAACAGCCGCCAGGAGACCAGGCGGTGGGTGTCATTGGTCGGGGTGACGAACCGGTAATTTCGGGCCTTCAGGGCCGTCAGAAGAGCGACAAGGGCCTCGTCTTCAAAGGTCATCAGCGGTGCGCCTGCGCCAGCGCTTCCTTGCGCAGGGCCAACATGGAGGCCGGCATGCCCTTGGCCACCGCGCCGCGCACCATTCCGGCCGGAACCGGCGCGTCGATGGCCACGTGCAACTCATAGGTCACATGGGTCCCGCCGGGGATGGCGGACAGCCGCCACTCGCCGTCCGACCGCTTCCAGTCACCGCCGGTGCGGTGGAAGGCCAGACGCCGCGGAGGCTCCAGGGTGGTGCGGAACACGTTACGCATGACGGGCTTGAAGGCGTTGCCTTCCAGGCGGTGCTCTCGCACGTCCCAATGACCCGCGGGGTCGCGCTCCAGGGTCTTGCAGCTCAGCAGTTTGGGCATGTACCGCGGGGCGCCCTCGCAGTCGCTGAGAACCTTCCAGACCACATCGGGCGGGGCGGCCACGTCCATGGCCGCGTGGATCACACCGGCCGATCCGCCCTCTGCCTGGGCCGAAACCGTGGGGACGGCCTCGAACCCGCCGGCGGCGAGGGCGGGAGAGGCCATGGCGGCGAAGATGACGGCGGTGACGATTTTCATGCTCGGTGAGGTCCCGAGGGGCGATTTCGTTCCCCTGAGGAACGGTCCAAGGGAACTGGCGCGACGCCGCGTACTTGTTAGGCGGAAGGTTCCCGCCTAGTTTCCGACGCTTCCGCCAACGGAAGGAAGAGTCCCCGCATGGTCGCGCACTATCTCGAGTTCGAGCGTCCCATCGCCGACCTCGAAGCCAAGATCGAAGAACTCTCCAAGCTGTCCGAGACCACCGGGTCCGGGGCGATGGAAGGCGAGATCGAGGCGCTGCGGACCCGCGCGCGGACCCTGCGCCGCGAGGCCTATTCCAAGCTCGACGCCTGGCAGAAAACCCTGGTGGCCCGCCATCCCGAACGGCCCCACTTCGTCGACTATTGCGCCGGCCTGATCGAGGAGTTCGTGGAGCTGCGCGGCGACCGCAAGTTCGCCGACGACCAGGCGATCATGGGTGGCCTGGGCCGCTTCCGCGGCCGGCCGGTGGTGGTCATGGGCAATGAGAAGGGCCGCGACACCGTCACCCGCGTGAAGCACAATTTCGGTGCCGGTCGGCCCGAGGGTTATCGCAAGGCTATCCGGCTGATGGAGATGGCCGAGCGGTTCCACCTGCCGGTGATCAGCTTCGTCGACACCGCCGCGGCCTATCCGGGCGTGGGCTCGGAGGAGCGAGGCGTGGCCGAGGCCATCGCCCGAGCCACCGAGAAGTCTCTGATGCTCGGCGTGCCCATGGTGGCCACCGTCACCGGCGAAGGCGGCTCCGGTGGCGCGCTCGGCATAGCCTGCGGCAACCGGGTGCTGATACTGGAGCACGCCATCTACACGGTGATCCCGCCGGAGGGCGCCAACTCG
The DNA here is from genome assembly GCF_037968635.1 of Phenylobacterium sp. Lineage (GTDB taxonomy): Bacteria > Pseudomonadota > Alphaproteobacteria > Caulobacterales > Caulobacteraceae > Phenylobacterium. Next base: position 21,005 of record NZ_JBBKVV010000033.1, on the reverse strand, counting down.
ATCCTGTGGCGCGGCGCGCGCACCGCCGAGGAAGCCGCCAAGGCCTTGAAGATCACCGCCCAGGACCTGATCGGCATGAAGATCGTCGACCGGATCATCCCCGAGCCCCCCGGCGGCGCCCACTCTGATCCCGAGGCCACGATCGCCTCGGTGGGCGACGCGGTGGAGGAGGAACTTGCGATCCTCACCAAGATGACCGCACCGGAACTCAAGAAGCAGCGCGCCGAACGCTTCTACGCCATCGGCCGAAGCGGCCTCCAGTGAGGATACTCCTGGTCGTGGCGGTGTTGCTGGCGCCGGCCGTCGCGCTGGCCGCGCCGAAACCGACATCAGCGCTGGACCGTTGCCTGGCCTCGAAAGCCGCCGACACCACCATGGGCCAGATCATGTGCATCGGCGACGCCGTGAGCGTGCAGGATGCACGCCTGAACAAGAGCTACGCCAAGGCCATGGCCAAGCTGACATCAGAGCAGCAGGACAAGCTGCGCGCCGCCCAGCGCGCCTGGATCGCCTTCAAGGAGGCCGATTGCCAGTCCCTGCAGGACGACGACTGGGGAACCATGTCGCGGGTGACCGCCAACATGTGCGTCCTGGACCGCACCGCCGAGCGCGCCGACGAACTGGCCGCCTACCCGGACCGCTGACCATGTGGGGGCGATCATGACCCCCTTCCGCGACTATGCCGGTCCGCAGGACCTGCGCGCCATGCAGGCCCTGACTCAGCATGCCTGGTCCCTGCGGAGCCCCTTCCACATTGGCAACCTGGCCTGGGAGCGGTTCGAGCACGTGGGTCGTGATCCCGAATGGCCAACGCGGCTCTGGCTGGACGGCGGGGCGGTGCTGGCCTGGGGCTGGATCCAGGCCGGCGGCCACCTCTATTTTCACATCGATCCCGGCCGCCCCGACCTGTTCGATGTGGTCCTGGCCTGGTTTGAGACCACCGCGACCGGCGAGATCCTGACGACCGTGGTGCTGGACAACGACCCGGACGGCTTGGCTCGGTTGGCTGGCCGTGGCTATCGGGCGCTTGGTGATGATCACCCCTTCGCCCTGAAGATGTCGCGGTCCCTCGAAGACCTGCCGCCTATCGTCCTGCCCGACGGTTTCCGGGCGCTATCCATGGCGCAGGTCCAAAACCCCGAGCGCCGGGCCTTGGCCCATCGCAACGCCTGGAGCCGGATCGCCGGACGTGAGGCCGACCCGCCTGGACGCTCCCGCGTCACCGGCGAGAGCTATCGCCAGGTGATGGCGGCCTTTCCCTACCGTCCCGACCTCGACTGGGTGATCGAGGCGCCCGACGGCCGGCTCGCCGCCAACGCCTGCCTGTGGCTGGACACGGTGCATGGGACGGGCCTCTTCGAGCCCGTGGGCACGGACGCCGACTTCCGCCGCATGGGTCTGGCGCAGGCTGTCTGCCTGTCTGGCCTGCACGCCCTGAAGGCCGCCGGCGCCCGCCTGGCCCTCGTGGGGCCGCGCGGCGACGAGGGCTATCCGGCGCCCCGTGCGCTCTACGGCGGCCTCGGTTTCACGGCCTATGCGCGCGATATCGTCCACGCGCGCAAACGTCTTGATTGACCCTGCGTCGCCAGTTTCAACTGTCTCAAGCAGCCGTTGGGAGGACGTCATGGCCCTGAAGACCCGTTTCACCGAGCTCGTCGGGGTTGAACATCCGATCGTCCAAGGCGGCATGCAGTGGGTGGGTCGCGCCGAGCTGGTGGCCGCAGTCGCCAATGCCGGCGGCCTGGGCTTCATCACCGCCCTGACCCAACCGACGCCGGACAAACTGCGCGAGGAGATCGAGCGCTGCCGGTCGCTGACCAAGAAGCCTTTCGGCGTGAACCTCACAATACTCCCGGCCATCAACCCGCCGCCCTATGCCGAGTACCGCCAGGCGATCATCGATAGCGGCGTCAAGATCGTCGAGACGGCCGGCAACAAGCCGCAGGAACACGTCGACGAGTTCAAGAAGCACGGCATCATCGTGGTCCATAAGTGCACCAGCGTGCGCCATGGCCTGTCGGCCGAGCGCATGGGCGTCGACGCCATCTCCATCGACGGCTTCGAGTGCGCCGGACACCCGGGTGAGGATGATGTGCCGGGCCTGATCCTGATCCCGGCCGCCGCCGACAAGATCAAGATCCCGATGATCGCCTCGGGCGGATTCGGCGACGCGCGCGGACTGGTGGCGGCGCTGGCGCTGGGCGCCGAGGGCGTCAACATGGGCACGCGCTTCATGGCCACCAAGGAAAGCCCCATCCACCAGGCCATCAAGGAGCAGATCGTCGCCAATGACGAACGCGCCACCGACCTGATCTTCCGGACCATGCACAACACCAGCCGGGTGGCCCGCAACGCCGTCAGCCAGCAGGTGGTGGCGCTGGAGAGGCAGGGCGCCAAGTTCGAGGATGTCCGGGAACTGGTGGCCGGTAGTCGCGGCCGCAACGTCTACGAGGTCGGCGACAACGACGCCGGCATCTGGTCGGCCGGCCAGATCCAGGGCCTGATCCACGACATCCCCTCCTGCGAGGAGTTGATCAGCCGCATGGTCCGCGAGGCCGAAGACCTGATCACCGGACGTCTGGCGCGATTCGTCGGCGGCAAGCCTATGGCCAGCGCCTGACATATCGGTGGCGGGCCCGGGAAAGGTGGAAGCCTGTTTCCACTGCGGCTCCGCTCAACCCAAGATGTTAGATCATAGCGTGATCTAGCAGGCGGGAGTCGTGTAAGCTTCAGGTCCCCCGAGCCTAGAGACGACACCTGACGTGCCGCCCGACCTGACCCCCAAAGCCAAGGCCAACGTCTCGATGGTGATCGAGACCATGTACGCCATCGCCGCCGAGCCCGACAAATGGGAGCAGATCGTCCAGGCCCTGGATGTGGAGGCCAGCGATGCGCCCCCAGAGGCCGAGGGCGTCGCGCGGCTGGCCACCCTGGCGGCCGACCGGGGCGAGGCCGTACAGGTCGGTGTGGTGCTGATCAACGCCGCGGGCGGGGCCAGCGCCTGGAACGCGGCGGGCGAGGCGGTCTTCCATCAGCGGCTGGGTGTGATCGAGGCGCGCGGCCTGCGCTTCTTCAACCCTACAAATCATGAGGCTCTCGACCAGGCCCGTCGCCGGCTGCGGGGCGCCGAGGGCCGGCAGGTCATCGTCAAGTTCAGCCAGTCCGACGACGAGGCGCCTCACTTCGCCTATGTGGTGCCGGCCAGCGGCCTGCCGCCGGCGCTGACCTCGGGTCTGGGCGGCGCCCTGACGACGGGGGAGGGGACCTGCGCCGTGGTCTTCCCGGCGGTGGAGGCCACCGATCGGTTGTGGGCCAACCTGCGGGAAAGCTTCGGTCTGACCCCGGCCGAGACGAGGCTCGCGGCCCGGCTCAAGGACGGCCTGACCCTGAAGGAGGCGGCCGGTGAGCTGAGCGTCAGTTTCAACACGGTCCGCAACCAGCTTCGCGCCATCTTCGAGAAGGTCGGCCTTTCGCGTCAGAGCGAGTTGATCCGCACCCTGACCCAGCTCGGATCTCTCTCCACCTCATTCCAGGAAGGCTCCGGGCGTGGCTTGCTGGGACCCGCCATCGCCGCCACCGAGCGCGGCGCGGTGGAGTCCGCCCCGCCGATCCGCTTCCTGGCCCTGCCCGACGGTCGCCGCCTGGCCTGGCGCGCCTATGGCGATCCGAAGGGCAAGGCGGTTCTGGTGGTTCACCAGGGCCTGGGTTGCAGTGTTATGCCGCGTGGCTCCGACACCCTGGCCCGAGACCTTGGTCTACGCCTGATCTGTCCCGAACGTCCGGGGGCCGGCCGCTCCGACGTCAGGCCGGACTTCAGCTACGAGGGCGTGGGGCGCGATTTCGCCGATCTCTGCCGCGACCAGGGTCTGGCCGAGGTTCAGGTGGCCGCCTTCATGTCCGGCGCGCCCTTCGCCCTGATGGCCGCCCGGGAGCTTGGCCCCATCGCCAGCCGGGTGCTGCTGGCCTCGGCCCGACCCTCAGGTCAAACCCTGGAGACCGAGCGTGACAAGGGGCATGCCGTGGTTCTCTTCCGTCGACGGATCATGCGCAACGCCTGGCTGGCCGACATGGTCTTCGCGGTCATGCGCCTGCAGCTCACCCGCAGGCAGTTGGAGAAGTTCGTCCGCGCCGCGGCCTCAGCGCCAGGCGACGCGGCCTATCTGCGCACCCATCCCGGAGTGCTGGATTTCATCGTCGACTACATCTCGGAGTCGCTGGCCCTGACCAGCCGGGGCATCGCCGACGAGATCAAGTGCTCGGCCCGAAGTCCTGTCCTGGACCTCGCGCGCCTGAGCGCCCCGATCACCGTCTGGCACGGGGAACAGGACCCGATGAACAGCGCCACGGAGGTCGCCGCCTGGCTGAACAATCGCCAGGAGAACGTGCGAACCTTCCCCGATGCCGGCCATTTTCTGCCGCACAAGCACTGGCCAGAGGTGCTGGCCTGGCTGGCGAGCTAGCGGATGGCCTTTAGGGCCTCGCCCAGTTCGTCGACAGCTTCAGGCCTTGTCGCCCAGGAGCACATGAAGCGCACCGAGCCGTCGATGAACCGGTAGACGAACCAGCCGGCGTCATGCAGGCGCTGCAGGGTCGGCGCGTCCATCTGCACGAACACCGCGTTGGCCTCCACCGGATGGGCGATGGGGAAGGGCATGAGGGCCGCCAGACGCTTGGCCATGGCGTTGGCGTGGGCGGCGTGGCGCACGAAGGCGCCGCCCTCCAGCATGCCGATGAAGGGGGCGGCATAGAACCGGCCCTTCGAAGGAAGTTGGCCTGATTGCTTCAGCCGCGCGTCGAACCTGTGAGCCAGGGCGGGGTCGAAGATCACCACCGCCTCTGACGGCGTCATGCCGGACTTGGTTCCGCCCACCACCAGGATGTCGACCCCGAGCGTCTTGATGGCCTTCAGGTCAAAACCCGCCGCCGCCGCATTGGCCAGCCGCGCGCCGTCGAAGTGGACCCGGTAGCCCTTGGCCTTCACCGGATCGATCAAGGCTTTCAGCTCACCTACGGAATAGACCGTGCCGTATTCCGTGGCGTTGGTGACCGACAGGGCCGCAGGGGCCTGCCAGTGCGGCTGGTCCGGCGCGGCGAGCGGCGCCCTCAGACCCGCCGGGTCGATCCGCCCGGAGGCGCCGGCCAGGGTGATCATCCCCAGGCCGTGGCCGAAGAAGCCCGGCGCCCCGGTCTCGTCGGTGGCGACGTGGGAATGCTGGTGGCAGAGCACGCCTTCGAAGGGCTGGCAGAGGGTGGCCAGCGATATGGCGTTGGCCGCCGTGCCGGAGGCCAGGAACCGCACGCTGGCGTCGGTGTCCAGCAGGGCGCGCACCGCGTCGGCCCCGGCCTTGGTGATGGGGTCGGAGCCGTAGCCGGAGGTGGTTCCGCTATTGGCGGCCACCAGGGCGTTCATCGCCTCGGGCGTGGCGGGGGCGGTGTTGTCGGATGCGAAGTCATATCGGGCCATCCGCCGAATAGAACCGATCCCACTGGCTTGGAAAGAGTTAGACGCCCTTTCCCCAGTCCCGCACGTCGGCGACGAAGAGGTCGGGCTCCTCCATGGCCGCGAAGTGCCCGCCGCGGGGCATCTCGGTCCAGCGGGTGATGTTGTAGGCGCGGTCGGCCCAGGTCCTGGGCGGGGCGGTGTAGAGCGGCTCGCCGGGGAAGTTGGCGAAGCTGGTGGGGGTCTCGCAGCGCTCGCCCTCCTTGAAGGCGACCCCGCCCTCTTCCAGCAGGCCGCGATAATACCAGGCGCCGGTCGCGAAGCTGTTCGTCATCACATAGATCATGATGTTGGTGAGCATCCGGTCCTTGGGGTGGACCGCGTCCAGCGGCTTCTCCCTCAGGTCCGACCAGTCGTGGAATCGCTCGGCGATCCAGGCAGCCTGGCCGACCGGATTGCCGGCCCCCATCCAGGCCAGCGACTGGGGCTTGGAGGCCTGCAGCCGGAAATAGGCGCCCATGACGTCCATCATGGCGCCCTGGCGGGTGAGCCAGGCGATCTCCTCCGGCGTCTTCGGCCCGCCGAAGGGCCGGAAGCCCATCATGTTCAGGTGGATGGCGCGGACATGCTGGCCGTGGTCATGGCCGAGCCACGAGGTCACCATCGCCCCCCAGTCGCCCCCCTGGGCCAGATAGCTCGGATAGCCCAGCACGTCGGTCATCAGGGTGTTGAACAGCCGCGCGGTGGTGCGTTGGCCGATGGGCTTGGTGGGCTTGGACGAGAAGCCGAAGCCGGGCAGGGACGGGACCACCAGGTCGAAGGCGTCCTTTGGATCGCCGCCGAACCGCGAGGGGAAGGCCAGCTTCTCGATGGCGCCCCAGAACTCGTAGTGGGAGCCTGGCCAGCCGTGGGTCAGCAGCAGGGGTCGCTTGCCGCCAGCCTCGCCGATCACGTGCAGAAAGTGCAGGTCGTACTCCTCGACCCTGGCTGTGAACTGCGGAAAGCGGTTGAGGTCGGCCATGGCCGAACGCCAGTCGTAGCGCTCTGTCCAGTGCTCGCAGAGCCCCTTCAGATAGCCCGCGTCGCAGCCATAGGCCCAGCCGTCCGGGACGTCGGGGATCGGGGGCCAGGGATAGGCGCGCACCTGATCCAGCACGGCCTGCGCCTGGGAGTCGGTCCAGGCGACCTCGAACGGTTTGATCTCAGCCACGCTGTCCTCCCGAATATCGGGAGGCAGTTGGTCAGCCTGCCCCTGGGGTCGTCAAGCCGTCCGGGTCCCTCGCCCGGCGAAGGCGGCGATCCGGTCCTGAGCGGCCCTGACGGGGTGTTCGGACTTGCTGGCGCCGCTCAGCCGGAAGCGTCCGACGAGCTTGGCCAACTGGCCGGTCTCATCCTTCAGGGAACTCGCCGCGGCGGTGGCTTCCTCGACCATGGCCGCGTTCTGCTGCACCACCTGGTCCATCTGATTGATGGCGACATTGACCTGGGCGAGGCCCGAGGCCTGTTCCTGGGCCGACACCGTGATGTCGGCGATCAGGCTGTCGATCGCGGCCACCTGTTCGATGATCTTGCCCAGCGCCTCCCCTGTCTGGCTGACCAGGCTGACTCCGGTTCCGACCTGGTCGGAGGATTCCGAGATGAGCGCCTTGATCTCCTTGGCGGCCTCGGCGGAGCGCTGGGCCAAGGCCCGCACCTCGGAGGCGACCACGGCGAAGCCCTTGCCGGCGTCACCGGCGCGCGCCGCCTCCACGCCCGCGTTCAGGGCCAGCAGGTTGGTCTGGAAGGCGATCTCGTCGATCACCCCGATGATCTGGGTGATCTTGCCGGACGACGCTTCGATGGCGCCCATGGCCGCGACGGCCTGGCCGACCACCTCGCCGGACTGTGCCGCGCCACTCCGCGCCGTCGCCACCACGCGGGACGCGTCCCGGGCGTTCTCGGCGGTCTTGCTGACCGTGGCAGTGATCTGGTCGAGCGCGGCGGCGGTCTCCTCAAGGCTCGCGGCCTGGTGCTCCGTGCGTCTCGACAGGTCGTCGGAGGCCTGGGCGATTTCATCCGATCCGGCCTCGATTGCGCGCGCCGCGACCCCGATGGTCCGGATCGCGTCGTCCAGGCTGGTGACCGTAGCGTTGAAGTCGTCCTTCAGGGACTGGTGCTCCTGCGCCACCGCCACGTCCAGGCGCGCCGCCAGATCGCCACCGGCTACCCGGGAGAGCTCCTGGCTGAGCACCTCGATCAGATGTCTCTGTCCTTCGCCCGCCGCCGCGAACGCCGCCTCGGTATCCTTCAGCTTCTGGTCCAGGTGTCTTTGGAATTCCGCCGCCTCGGCCTCCAGCCGGACGCGCTCCACGCCGTTTTCGCGGAAGACCACGGCGGCGCGGGCCAGGGCGCCGATCTCGTCCTTGCGGGTCGCGCCGGGGATCTCGAGGTCGAACTGACCGCGCGCCATGGCCTGGAGCACGGCGTCCAGGCGGCCCAGGGGCCCGGTGATGCCGCGCGCCGTCCGCCAGGCGACGGTCGCCGCGACTACGATCATGGCGCCCAGGCCCAGGATCAGCAGCAGGTTGGCCCGCTGGATCTGCTTGTTGGTGTTCTCGAGTTCGGTGGTCATCAGGACGCTTTGCCGACCGGCGAGACCGCCGTCTCCCGTTTCCCCGACAAGCAGGGTCTCGGCCGCCTTGAACAGCGGCAGTACGTCGGTTCGCAGTCCGTCGGTGGCGGCCGTCGGGTCGGGATTGGTGGCGGCGATGTCGAACACATCGGCCTGGGCCTGATGCAGCTTGGGCAGGACTTCACGCAGTTCCGACCAGCTCCTCTGATTTTCCGCGCTGGTGAACCGTTTGGCGAGGCCGTCCATCCGGGCCGATAGTGCGTCGATCTGTCTCCACTGGTCGGCCCATTGGGTTTTCATGGCGGGGTCATGCAGCAGCATGAAGCCGCGCAAGGTGTTGGCGCTGGCCAGAATCTGGGCGGAAAGTCTCAAGCTGGTGTCGGCGGCGGGGGCCCGGAGTTCGGCCACGATCTTGGCCTGCCGCGCCGCGTCGCCGGTCTTCATGGTCACGAAGCCGATGGTCAGGGCCATACCGACAATGACGAGGCCGAAGCCCATCAGCAGCCGCTGACCGATCTTGAGGTCGAATTTCATGAGGATCCTCCCGAATCTCGACGCCGATTCCTAAGTTGATCGGCGGCCGATATCCGACTGGGCCACGTTATGGTGAATAGAAGGTAAGTGGACGGACCGCAATCCCTGGTGGGATGGCAAGGTATCGGACAATCTTGGCGCGTAATTTTTGGTAATTGGAAGTCGTAATTGACTATTCAGCGCCAGGGCGAAGACCTCGAGCCAGGGCGTGACCCATTTGTTGATTTAGTTTTCGCGCCGCGCCCGGCGGCAATTTGCCGCTGAGCTCAAGCGTCACCGCCCCATGGGCGGCCGCCCAGAACATGCGGCCGATCTCCTCGGGGTCGCCCGCCAGCACTCCGGCGGCCACCAGGGCCTTCACATAGGCGGTCTGGGTTGTGTGAGCCCGGTCGGCGGCGGCCATCAGGTCGGGGTAGTCGGTCTCATGCGGCTGGTTCAGGTCGAACATCAGCTTGTAGGTCTGCGGATGCTCGAAGGCGAAGTTCAGATAGGCCTCCCCCACCGCCGTGCTCTTGCCCTTGGGGCTGGCGCCAGAGGCGTAGGCGTCTTCCAGGGCCTGGGCGAAGCGATTGAAGCCGTTGGTCCGCACCGCCGCCAGGATATCTTCCTTGTCGGCGAAATAGCGGTAGGGGGTCATGGGGCTGACGCCGAGTTCGGAGGCCAGCTGGCGCATGGTCACCGCGTCGGGACCACGCTCGGCGAACAGCTTCTCGGCCGCCTCGCAGAGGCGTTCTCGGAAGTCGGCGACATCGGTTTCAGACAGGACGCGGGGCATACCGGAAACTCTAGCAAACAAACTGCTTGCAAGGCGTTACCTCTTACGCAATAAATTTACAACGTAAGAGATTGATTGAGGAAAGCGATGACCGCTTGGGACCTGTTGGTGGACCGCAAGGATCTGCGCAAGGCGCAGATTGTCCCTGCACAGGCGCCGGCCCTGGCCGATGGCGAGGTGCGGCTCGAGGTGGAGCGGTTCTCGCTCACCGCAAACAATATCACCTACGGAATCATCGGTGACGCCTTCGGCTATTGGAAGTTCTTCCCGGCGCCGGACGGCCTGGGCCGCATTCCGGTGTGGGGCTTCGCCACGGTGACCGAGTCCAAGGCGGCCGATGCGCCCGTCGGTCTGCGCCTGTTCGGCTACCTTCCGATGTCCACCAGCTTCGTCATGCAGCTTGCCAAGGGCCGCACCGGCTTCGTCGACCGTGCGCCGCACCGCGCTGACCTGCCGCCCACCTATAACGCCTATAATGAGGCGCCGGCCGATCGCCTGGACGATCACCGCGCCCTCCTGCGCCCCCTGTTGATGACCAGTTTCCTGCTGGATGACTTCCTGGGTGAGGACGCGCAGCTCACCTCCCTCGTGCTCTCCAGCGCGTCCAGCAAGACCGCTCTGGGCCTGGCCTGGTTCGCCAAGGCCCGAGGCCGGGAAGTTATCGGCTTGAGTTCTCCGGCCAACGCCAAGCTGATCGCGGGCTTCGGGCTCTACGACCAGATCCTGACCTACGACGAGGTCGCGTCCCTGAAGACCCGCGGCCCCGCCGCCTTCGTCGATTTCGCCGGGGATCGGGCCGCCACCGCCAGGGTCCATGCCGCGCTCGGCGCAGACCTGACCCGCAGCATCATCGTCGGAGCCACCCACTGGGAAGCCGGCGGCGGCCAGGTCGAGATCGCCGGTCCGACGCCCACCCTGTTCTTCGCCCCCGATCAAATCCGCAAACGCATGAGCGATTGGGGTCCGGGCGAAGTCGAGACCCGGTTTGACGCCGGCCTGCGCGCCTTCGTCGCCGACGCTTCCTGGCTGAACCTGGTCCAGCACCAGGGCCAGCAGGGCCTGACCGACGCCTATCACATGGTCCTGGAAGGTCGCGTGCGGCCCCAGGACGGACACATCATTACGCCGGCCTGAACCGGCGGCTTAAAGGGAGATACGCCATGGACGGCGAGGTTCGCATCAATCCCTATCTCGGCGGCAACTTCGCCCCCGTGCGTTCCGAGGATGACTTCGATCTGCCGGTCACCGGTGAGATCCCGGCGGGCCTTCGCGGCACCCTCTACCGCACCGGCCCCAATCCGCAGTTCGAGCCCAAGGACCCCAACTATCACTGGTTCACCGGCGACGGGATGCTGCACGGCTTCCGGGTCGCGGATGGCAAGGTCAGCTATCGCAACCGCTATGTCCGAACGCCCAAGTGGGAGCTGGAACACGAGCACGGCCGGTCGCTGTTCGGCGGCTTCAACCCGATGCTCACCGACCCCGTCGCCGCCGGCGAGGACAGCGGTGTGGCCAACACCAACATCCTCTGGCACGCCGGACGCCTGCTGGCACTGGAAGAAGGCCACATGCCCTTCGAGGTCGCCGCCGGGACCATGGCTCCCAAGGGGTATGCTGCGCAGTACCTTGGCCGGGTCACCGCGCACCCGAAGATCGATCCCAAGACGGGTGAGATGGTCTGGTTCGGCTACGGCGTCGGCGAAATGCCGCTGTCGGCCGGGATGAGCTATGGCGTCACCGATGCGAATGGCGTGGTCACCCGCCGCTCGGATTTCCAGGCGCCCTATTCGGCGATGATCCACGACTTCCTGGTCACCGAAAACTACGTGCTGTTCCCGGTCCTGCCGCTGACCGGCAGCCTCGATCGGGCCATGAAGGGCCTGCCGGCCTATGCCTGGGAGCCGGAGAAGGCGGGCTATGTGGGCGTCATGCGCCGCGACGCCGACGTCTCCACCATCCGCTGGTTCAATGTCCCGGCCTGCTACGTCTTCCACCCGATGAACGCCCATGAGGTGGACGGCAAGATCGTCGCCGAGGTGGCCCGCTACGACGCCGCCCCGCTGTTCCCCATGGCTGACGGCTCGCCCGGTCTGCGCACCGCCGCGCGCCTGACCCGCTGGACCTTCGACCTGGCGGGCGCCAGCGACGCCATCAAGGAAGAGGCCATCGACGACCTCGACTGCGAGTTCCCGCGCTTCGACGAGCGGCTGGCGGGCAGCGCCTATCGCCACGGCTTCTATGCCGGCGACACCACGAATGCGAAGTCGGTGAAGCTGAACGCCATCGCCCACCTCGATCTGCAAACCGGCAAGCGCCAGGTCCACGCCTTCACCGGCGGCGACATGACCTCCGAGCCGGTCTTCACCCCCCGCTCGCCCGACGCCGCCGAAGGCGACGGCTGGCTGACGGCGGTGGTCTACCGCGCCGCCGAGGACCGCAGCGACTTCGTGGTCTTCGAGGCCCTCGACGTCGCCAAGGGCCCCATCGGCATGGCCCACATGCCGCGCCGAGTGCCCTTCGGCTTCCACGGAAACTGGGTCGCCGACTGACTTAGGACGGCCGAGGGCTTGCCCCTCGGCCGGCTCGCCGCGATGGTCGCGCCATGACCTTCGCGATCCCAGACCCGTCCCGACCGCGCCCCCGCCTGCGCGCGACCCTGCGCTGGCTGCTGGCGGTGATCTATATCGCCTTTGGGGTTGTCCACCTGCGCAGCGCGCCGGGCTTCCTGGCCATCATGCCGCCCTGGGTTCCGTACCCGCTGGAGGTGGTGCTGTTCACCGGGGTCTGCGAGATTCTGGGCGGGGCAGGCCTGCTGATCCCGCGCCTGCGCTGGATCTCCGGCGTCATGTTGGCGCTCTATGCCGTCTGCGTCTATCCAGCCAACCTGCATCACGCCTTCGGCCAAGTTGACGTGGGCGGGCTGCCATCGAGCTGGTGGTATCACGGGCCACGCCTGGCCTTTCAGCCGGTGTTCGTCTGGTGGGCCTTGTTCGCCGGTGGGGTGATCGACTGGCCATTCCCGAGGAAGCCCGCATGAAAGCCATCTGGTACGACGCCACGGGCCCCGCTCGCGAGGTGCTGGAATACGGCGACCGGCCCACCCCGGAGCCCGGGCACGGCCAGGCCCTGATCCGGGTGAAAGCCTCGGGCGTGAACCCCTCCGACGCCGGCATGCGCGCCGGGCCCGCCGCCATGGCCTATCCCCGCATCACGCCCAACAGCGACGGCGCGGGGATTGTGGAAGCGGTCGGCCCCGGCGTGTCGGCGGCCTGGGCCGGCAAGCGAGTCTGGTTCTACAACGGCCAGCGCAACGGCCGGGCCTTTGGGTCCGCCGCCGAGTACATCGAGCTCGACACCGACCTGCTGATGGAACTGCCCGACAGCGTGTCCTTCGCGGAGGGCGCGACCCTGGGCATCCCCTGCATGACCGCCCACCGCAGCCTGTTCGTGGCCGGGCCCGTCCAGGGCCGCACCGTCCTGGTGACCGGCGGCGCGGGCGCCGTGGGCCACTACGCCGTCCAGCTGGCCAAGTGGGCCGGCGCCACGGTGATCGCGACGGTCAGTTCCGAAGAGAAGGCGCAGCGCGCCCGGGACGGCGGCGCCGACCACGTCATCGACTACCGCCAGGAGAAGGTGGCCAAGCGGGTCCGGGAGCTGACGAACGGGGAGGGCGTCCACCACGTGGTCGATGTCGACTTCGGCGGCAATATCGCCGCGACCCTGCAGGTGGTCCGGGTGAACGGCTCGGTGGCCTTCTACGCCACCAAGGGCGCCCGTGAGCCGGTGGTGGCGGCAGGGGCCCTGATGGGGCTGAACCTCGGCGTCCACGGCGTCTATCTGCCGATCACCCCGCCCGAGGCGCGCAAGCGGGCCCAAGCCGACATCACCCGCTGGATCGGGACCGGCGCGCGCATCCTCTCGGTCGCCGGTCGCTTCCCGCTGGAGGACTGCGCCGGGGCTCACGAACTGGTGGAGGCCGGGGCCAAGGTGGGCACAGTGGTGGTGGAGCCGTGACGCCGGCCGAGACTGCCATCCGCGCCCGGCGCAAGTTGACCAACAAGCTGATCGCCTCCCACGAGCCCGCCCGCCTGCGACCCTTCCTGGCGTCCGACATTAACCTGATCGCCGGGGACGGCAGTCTGATGGTGGGGGTGGAGTCCGTGCTGGCGGCCTTCGACAGCCAGTTCCGCGATCCGGCCTTTGTCACCTATCTGCGGACCACCGAGAGCGTCCGCCCCGATCAGGACGAGGTCCGGGCCGCGGAGACCGGGACCTGGGTCGCCACCTGGCGCGGGTCGCCGACCCTGACGGGGACCTATCTGGCGGTCTGGAGGAAGGTCACCGGCCAGTGGGTGATCGAGTCCGAGCTCTTCGTCACGCTCACCGAGACCCCGGCCTGACCCCATGCGGTTCTGTAGAGCGGGTCTGCGAAACTGACCCCTCCCGCAATGGTCAAGCTCACCCCATATACGGGCTGTCGCCGCTCCCCCGGCGACGCATTCCCCCCTTGGAGAGACCCGTGAAAATCCTGTGGCCGCTGCTCACGCTGGGCGTGACGATCAGCATGGCGATGTCGACCTGGTCAGGCCACGCCTTCAGCTAAATCCATGCGGTGGGGCTAGGCCTTGACCTTGCCGACCACCAGCGAGGCGCGGCTGTTGAGCGCCTCGCGGTCGAAGCCGGCGATCTTCTTGTACGCCCCGGCCGTCGCCTCCAGCTCCTCGCGGCTGATCACGTCATGGACGTGGGCGAAGCCCTCGGGCGCCCGTTCCTCCGCCATCTGCATTACCTGCTCTGGGCCGTTGCCGCGGTTGGACAGCACGATGCGGCTGGTGGCGGGCCTGCGCGCCGCCTCATAGGCCGCCAGGGCGGCTTCGACGGTGGGCTGGGTGGCGAGCTCATAGGCCAGGGTTCGGGCGTCCAGCACGGCCTGTGAGGCCCCGTTGGAGCCTATCGGATACATGGGATGGGCGGCGTCCCCCATCAGGGTCGTGCGGCCGAAGGTCCAGCGGTCGACGGGATCACGGTCCACCAGGGGATACTCATAGACTTGGCCCGCGCCGCGGATGATCTCCGGCACGTCCAGCCAGCCGAAGTCCCAGCTCTCGAAACGCGGCAGGAAGTCGGCCAGGTCGCCCTTGCGGTTCCAATCCTCGCGCCGCCACTCGACCGTATCGGGGAAGCGCAGCTCGGCGATCCAGTTGATGGTGGAGGTCCCGCGTCCCGCCGCCTTCGGGTCGATGGGATAGCAGACGAACTTCACGTCCTGGTGGCCGGCCATGATCATGGTGGCGCCGCCCAGGAAGGGAGCGCTCTCGGTCACCCCGCGCCACAGCACCCGGCGGTTCCAGATCGGCGCGCCCTCGTCGGGATAGAACTGAGCGCGCAGGGCCGAGTGGATGCCGTCGGCAGCCACCACCACGTCGCCGCGGGCGCTGGCCTGGGCCGCCCCGGTGGCCTTGGAGCGGAAGCTGACCGTGGCGCCATCGGGCCCGGTCTCGACGCCGGTGGCCTCGTGGTCCAGATGCACCGCACCCTTGCCCAGGCGCTCGCGCACGACGTTGAACAGCAGCAGCTGCAGCACGCCACGATGGATCGAATACTGTGGCCAGTTGTAGCCCGCGTGAAGGCCGCGCGGCTCGCGCCAGATCTCCTGACCGAAGCGGTTGGCGTACATCAGCGCCTGCGTGGCGATGGCGTTGTCGGCCAGCTGGTCTGCGAGGCCCAGATCGGTCAGCTCGCGCACCGCGTGGGGCAGGATGTTGATGCCGACCCCCAGGGGCAGGACTTCCGGCGCAGCTTCATAGACCACCGCCTCGATGCCGGCGGCGTGCAGGCTGAGCGCCAGGGTAAGGCCGCCGATCCCGGCGCCGACAATGACGACACGCATACTATTGGCTTCTCCCCGCATTCGCCGTTGTTGCTAGGCGGGGAGAGCGGTGCGCGCAAGCCTGCAGGCGGCGGCGCCGATTGGCTCAGACGGCGATCGGGCGCCTAGACCAGCGTCCCGTGGCAGTGCTTGAACTTCTTGCCCGAGCCGCAGGGGCAGGTCGAGTTGCGGCCCGTCTGCTGCCATCCTTCCGGCAAGGCGGCGACGGGAAGGGCCTGGCGCTGCTCCACCGAGAGGCCCTCGGGCAGGGCGCCCATCTGGGCCGCGTTCTCTCCGGTCAGTGGATCGACGTGGACCTCGGTGTAGTTGGTCAGCGGGACGGGCTCTTCCGGTTCGGCGTAGCTGAACTCCACCGTCATCAGCCAGCGGGTCACGTTCTGGCGCAGGTCCACCAGCAGCTTCTCGAACAGCGAGAAGGCCTCGGTCTTGTACTCGTTCAGCGGGTCGCGCTGGGCGTAGCCGCGCAGGCCGATGACGTTGCGCAGGTGGTCCAGGTGCATCAGATGTTCGCGCCACTGCAGATCGATCATCTGCAGCAGGAAGCTCTTCTCGATGGTGCGCATCTGCTCAGGCGAAACGGCGGCTTCACGTTCGACGGCACGCGCGTCGGCCGCCTTCTGGATGCGCTCCTGGATCTCCTCGTTGGCGATGCCTTCCTCGGCCGCCCAGCCCGCGATCGGCAGATCCATGCCCAGCATGCCCACGACATGCTCGTGCAGGCCGTCGACGTCCCACTGCTCGGCATAGGCCTTGGGAGGCAGGTGGCGGGTGACCAGGTCCTCGAGGGTGTCCTGGCGCATCTCGTTGATGACGTCCGACAGGTCGGCGGCGTCCATGAACTCAGCGCGCTGCTCGAACACAGCCTTGCGCTGGTCGTTCACGACGTCGTCGTACTTCAGCAGGTTCTTGCGGATCTCGTAGTTGCGCTGCTCGACGCGCTTCTGGGCCGTGGCGATGGCGCCGTTCAGCCACTTGTGGGTGATGGCCTCGCCTTCCTGGACGCCGAAGGTGCGCATGATCCCGTCCAGGCGCTCGCCGGCGAAGATGCGCAGCAGGTCGTCCTCGCAGGACAGGAAGAACTTGGAGTGACCGGGGTCGCCCTGACGGCCGGTGCGGCCGCGCAACTGGTTGTCGATCCGGCGGCTCTCGTGACGCTCGGTGCCCAGAACAAACAGGCCGCCGGCGGCCAGGGCCTGGACCTTCAGGTCGGCGATCTCGGTCTCGATCTCGGCCTTGCGCTTGATGGCCATCTCGGGCGTGACCTCGATGCCCAGGCCCAGCTGCTCGTCACGCCATTTCAGCACCCGCATATCGACGTTGCCGCCGAGCTGGATGTCGGTGCCGCGGCCGGCCATGTTGGTGGCGATGGTCACCGCGCCGGGGATGCCGGCGTCGGCCACGATCAGGGCTTCCTGCTCGTGATAGCGGGCGTTCAGGACATTGTGCGGCACACCCTTGACGGTCTTGCCCTTGGCGTCAGTGAACTTGTGGTCCTTCAGCAGCTCCGACAGGGTCTCCGACTTCTCGATGGAGACGGTGCCCACCAGGATCGGCTGGCCGCGCAGGTGGCATTCCTCGATCTGTTTGAGGATGGCCAGGTTCTTCTCGGCCTCTGTGCGGTAGACCTCGTCGTCGTCGTCGATCCGCGCCACCGGCCGGTTCGTCGGAATCTCCATGACGTCCATCTTGTAGATGTCGCCAAATTCCTGGGCCTCGGTGGTGGCCGTGCCGGTCATGCCCGACAGCTTGGAATAGAGACGGAAATAGTTCTGGATCGTGACCGAGGCCAGGGTCTGGTTCTCGGGCTGGACGTGGGCGCCTTCCTTGGCCTCGATGGCCTGGTGCAGGCCCTCGGACAGGCGGCGGCCCTGCATCATGCGGCCGGTGAACTCGTCGATCAGGATCACCTCGCCCGAGCGGACGATGTAGTCCTTCTCGCGGGTGTAGAGCACGTTGGCCCGAAGGGCCTGGTTCACGTGGTGAACGATGGAGACGTTGGCGGCGTCATAGAGGCCGGCGGTATCCTCAGCCAGGTGACCGCCGGACATCAGGATGTCCTCGATCTTCTCCGCGCCCTCCTCGGTGAGGATGACCTGCTTCTGCTTTTCGTCGTGATCGAAGGTGGTGGGATCCTTGATCAGCTCCTTCATCAGCAGGTCGATGGTCTTGTAGAGCTCGCTGCGGTCCTCGGTGGGGCCCGAGATGATCAGGGGCGTGCGCGCCTCGTCGATCAGGATGGAGTCCACTTCGTCGACGATCACGAAGTGGTGGCCCCGCTGGACCATCTCGCTCGCGTCATAGACCAGGTTGTCGCGCAGGTAGTCGAAGCCGAACTCGTTGTTGGTGCCGTAGGTGATGTCGGCGCTGTAGGCCGCCTGGCGCTGGCCCTGTGACAGGCCGTGCACGATGTTGCCGCTGGTCAGGCCCAGGAAGGTATAGACCTGACCCATCCAGTCGCCGTGAAGTTGGGCGAGGTAGTCGTTGACGGTGATGACGTGGACGCCCTTGCCCATCAGCGCGTTCAGATAGACCGGCGCGGTGGCGACCAGGGTCTTGCCTTCGCCGGTGCGCATCTCGGCGATACCGCCCTGATGCAGGACCATGCCGCCCACCAGCTGCACGTCGAAGTGGCGCTGCCCGAGCACCCGACGAGCGGCCTCGCGGACCACTGCGAAGGCTTCCTCGAGCAACTGGTCCAGGGTTTCACCCTTGGCCAGGCGCGCCTTGAACTCGGCGGTCTTGGCGCGCAGCGCCTCATCCGACAGGGCCTGGATCTGGGGTTCGAGCGCGTTGATCTTCGCGACGCGGGCCGTCATGGCCTTGACCTTGCGGTCGTTGGAAGAGCCGAAGAACCGTTGGAAGAGCATGCGAGGGGGACGTCCGGATGATGCGGGGCGGCGGCGGGGCCGCTTAGGGACCCTTCGCCTGCCCGGAAATTCCGCTCTTTTCAGGGCGCGCGAGACTTAAGCAGCGCCCCACCAAGTGTCAACGCGGCTAGGGTCAGCAAGCCATACGCCCAAACCCAGGATTCGCCGAGCGGTGAGTGCCGTTTCCCTGTCGACAGCGCCCTTTCTCCGGTGCGCCGCCACCTCCGCCCACCAGGTGGACGGGGGCGAAGTCGGGGACGATTTTGAATGGATGCACCGATATGGTCCGCCCTTCGATCAGCCGAACCATCTCGGCCTGCCGGGGATCGAGCGTTGAGCCCGAGAGCAGTTCAGCCAAGTTGTTGACGCCGTTCAGAAGCTTTAGCGGGGAGATCCTAAGGGTAGGCTGCTTCTGATCTATCCAGAATGAGTATTGTAGAATGAAATAGCCCTCTGGGTCGGAATCCAGAGGGCCATAACTGACAACAATAAAGGCGTTCTTGAGGTTAGTTCTTAGTAAACCTCAAACAGGCCGGCCGCACCCATGCCGCCGCCGATGCACATGGACACGACAGCCCACTTGGCGTTGCGGCGCTTGCCTTCCTGCAGGACGTGGCCGGCCAGACGGGCGCCGGTCATGCCGTAGGGGTGGCCGATGGCGATGGAGCCCCCATTGACGTTGTACTTCTCGGGATCAATGCCGAGCTTGTCGCGGGAATAGAGGCACTGGGAGGCGAAGGCCTCGTTCAGTTCCCACAGGTCGATGTCGTCGATCTTCAGGCCGTGGCGTTCCAGCAGGCGCGGGATCGCGAAGACCGGGCCGATGCCCATTTCGTCAGGCTCGCAGCCGGCGACGGCCCAACCCTTGAAGGCGCCCATCGGCGACAGGCCGGCCTTTTCGGCGGCCTTGGAGTCCATGATCACCACGGCGGCGGCGCCGTCCGACAACTGGCTGGCGTTGCCGGCGGTGATGAACTTGTTGTCGCCTTCACGGACTGGCTTCAGCTTGGCCAGGCCTTCCAGGGTGGTGTCGGGACGGTTGCACTCGTCCTTGTCGACCACGAAGTCGACGATCGACTCTTCCTTGGTCTCCTTGTTGACGACCTTCATCTTGGTCTTCAGGGCGACGATCTCGTCCTTGAACTTGTTGGCCTGCTGCGCGGCGGCCATGCGACGCTGCGATTCCAGGCTGTACTCGTCCTGGGCTTCGCGGCTGACCTTGTAGCGCTCGGCCACGATGTCGGCGGTGTCGATCATCGGCATGAAGACGCCGGGATATTGTTGGAACAGGGCCGGGTCGTTGTTCTCACGCGAACCGCCGCCGCCGGGGAAGGAGAGGCTCTCCACGCCGCCAGCCACGACCGCGTCCGCGCCGTCGTTGCGAACATAGTTGGCCGCGGTGGCGATGGTGTTCAGCCCCGAGGAGCAGAAGCGGTTGACGGTCACGCCAGAGGTGGTGATGGGCATGCCGGCCAGCAGGGCCACCTGGCGGCCGAGGTTGCCGGCGCCGTGCGCCACGTTGCCGATGACGCAGTCTTCGATGGCCGAGGCGTCGAGACCGGACTTGGCGACGGCGTGCTTCACCGCGTGGGCGCCCATGGTCATGGTCGGGGTCATGTTGAAGCCCCCGCGACCCGACTTGGCCAGGCCCGTGCGGGCATAGGAAACGATTACGGCTTCGCGCGTCATGAAAATATATCCTCCCGGAAAATGGACCACGTCGGCCTGAATGATGGGGCCGCGCAGGTTAGATCGGCGGCAACCTTTGCATCCCGTGGCGTAAATGGCTAGAGCGGCGACAGCCGGAAGTGGCCGCCGGTTCCGGCGACGGTCGCGCTCTGCCCCTAAGAATTAGAGCCTTTTCGAACGGTTCAAATGTTTCCATTTGAACCTAAAAGGCTCTAGGGACGGACGCCGGACGAACGGCATTTTCGACTTCGAGGTACGGCCGATGGCGTTGGGAAGTTTCACCCGCATTTCGCACCCGGTCCGCACGATGATTGTCGTGCTGGCCGCGACCCTGATGTTGGCCTCCTGCGGGAAGGGCCCGGGCACGGAACATCCGCCCGAGCCGGGCGACACCGCCGTGGCCAAGGTCGACGGCCGCACTGTCTGGTCCTCCGACGTCAAGCGCGAGGCCGTGGCTCAAGGGCTTATCGGCGAGGGTGAGCCCTTGGACGTCTCCTCCGATCTTTTCCGCCGGGTGATGGACGAGGTGGTGGACCAGAAGCTGCTGGCCAGCGAGGCGCTGAAGCGCAAGCTCGACAAGGACCCTGCGGCCCAGCGCCGCCTGGCCGCCGCCCGCGAGCGCATCCTGGGCGACATGCTGGTGGAGAGCACCGTCTCCGACGCCGTCAACGAGAACGCGATCCGCGGCCTCTACCAGGAGCAGCTCAAGCTCGCCAAACAGTCCGAAGAGCTCAAGGCCCGGCAGATCGTGCTGGGCAGCCTGGCCGAGGCCGACGCGGTCAAGAAGCTGCTGGCCACCGGCGCGTCCTTCGAGGCCCTGGCCATGGAGCGCTCCACCGACGCCGCCACCCGCTTCAACGGCGGCGATCTCGGCTACTTCACCACCGACGTCATGCCCGAAGCCTATGAGGCCAACCTGAAGACCGCCAAGACCGGTCAGATCGCCGGCCCTTTCGAGGTCGATGGCGGTTGGGCCCTGGTGAAGGTTGAGGACCGTCGCCTTGAGCAGCCCATCACCCTTGAAGCCGCGCGGCCCCAGATCGTGCGCTTCCTGACCTATGACCAGGTCCGCGACCTGCTGGAGAAGCTGCGCGCCCGCTCCAAGATCCAGACCCTGATCCGCGCGCCGCAGGATGTGCCCGGCCAGCCCAAGGAGCCGGCGACCGCACCGCCGTCGGCGCCGGGCGCCGCTGACGTAC
>NZ_JBBKVV010000032.1:0-4190 GCF_037968635.1 Phenylobacterium sp. | reverse complement strand
GATCTTCGCTCGCCAGGCGCGGGACGAACTTCGCTGGGGCTTCACCTATTCGCGCAATGTCGGCCCGCAGCCGACGCCGGAGCAGATGGCGGCTTTCCGTCAGCGCCGGGCCGACATTGCGCGAATAGGTGAAGCCCCAGCGAAGTTCGTCCCGCGCCTGGCGAGCGAAGTTCACAGGACGGGCGTCGATCTGCACCAGGACGCCGCTGGCGTCCCGGATGAAGCGGTTCGGGAAGGCCGCCTCCACCTGGGTCGAGGCCGACGGGAAGGCGGCCACCACGTCCTCGGTCCGGCTGGAGACGTAGTTGGCCTGGAAGGTCAGGTTGGTGGCCTCGAAGGGCTTGTAGGTCAGGCCCAGCTTGAGGACTTCCCGC
Source organism: Phenylobacterium sp. (assembly GCF_037968635.1). Classification (GTDB taxonomy): domain Bacteria; phylum Pseudomonadota; class Alphaproteobacteria; order Caulobacterales; family Caulobacteraceae; genus Phenylobacterium. The sequence goes on along the minus strand of NZ_JBBKVV010000032.1, from coordinate 3,816 downwards.
TGCCCACCCGTCAGGTTGGGTGAGCCGCCGCTCACGCGGATCACGTCGACGCTCTCGCCGCGGGTCAGGTCGAAGACCCGAACGCCGGAGGTCGCCGTGATGGGATCGCCGAGCTGGTTGATGGTCGGCGCCTGGTCGGTGCGATTGACCGACGCCAGGATCCGCAGCGGTTTCACCGGGGTCCAGTTCAGACCCGCCCCCACCGTCTCCAGGTCGCCATAGTCCGACAGGTGCTGGTAGCCCAGATTGATGTTGCTCGAGAGCTTGCCGAAGGTCTCTCCCAGGCCTTCGCCGGCCCGCAGCAGCGGCACGTCGAAGCTGGCCTGGAGCTGCCCGATGTTGCGGGTCAGGTCGCTGGAGGTGTTGGTTCCGCCGCGCAGGGCCTCGCTCTCCAATTGGGTCGTCGAGACGCGGCCGGTCAGGGTGGACCCGATCCGGCCGGCCGGCAGGTTCCAGAAGGCGCGATTCAGCACGATGTCGGACTGGGCCGAGGTAGTGATGGACCTGGTGCGGTCGGTAGAGGCGACGGCCCCCAGGGCGCGGTCGTTGAAGGACTTGGCGACGTTGCGAGACAGGGCGCCGGTGTAGGACCACTGCCAACCGGCATAGGCGCCGCTCATGGCGCCGGCCAGGCTGGCGTTGTCGGTGGTGGAGCGCCGGGTCAGGGCCTCGGTGGAGAACGGCGAGAGGCCCAGCTTGGAGTCGGTGTCGGTGGATTCGTAGGTCCCGTTGAGGGTGCCCGACACGCCGGCGCCCAGGGGCCGAGCGTACACCGCGTTGAACACCACATTTGTGGTGTCGGCCTGCAGGGTCCGGAACGGACTGGCGCCGATCACGTCACGGTCGCTCTCCAGGATCGGATCGGTCCTGGTGGCCTTGGCGTCCAGGGTCAGGCGCTGGCCCCGCTGGATGCGCAACAGGGCGGCATGCCCCGCCACCGTCGATCCGGCCGAGCCCTCGGTCGGCGCCTGGACCGAACCTTCCACCAGCTTGGCGCGGAAGCGCTGGCGCAGGACCATGTTCACCACCTTCTGCTCGGCGGGGTAGCCATACTTCAGCGACACCTCCTCGGGCAGGATCTCCACCCGGGCGATCGCCTCGGTGGGCAGGTCGCGAATCTCGGCGAAGCCCGACGCCCGCGCACCGTTGATCAGCACCACCGGCCGGCCGCCGCTGCCCTGGCTGCTTCCGGTCTGGGGCGCCAGGGCCGTCAGCAGCTCCGACACGCTGGCCGCGCCATAGGCCCGGATTTCGCGGGCCGAGAGCGTGACCTCCGGGGTGATGTCGCCGGCCACCGAGCCCCGCAGAGTGCGCACCCCGGCCACCACGACCAGTTCCTCGACCTCGACATCCTCGTCGAAGGCGGGGTCGAAGGCGGGCGCCGCGGCGGTCTGCGCCTGCGCGGCCCCTGCGGTCAGGGCGACGGCGGCCACACCCGCCAGCAATTGAAGAATCAGGCTGGCCGCGACGCGGTGGGAGGCGGGGGAGGAATTCAAAGCTTTGACCCTATGCAGAGAAGATGCGGCGCAATTCCGGGCCAAATGCCCCGTTCGACCTGAACGGGCGATGACCATGAAATCCGTCGTTTTCTTCGGCGCGCGATGTGACTCGACGATGTCGTCGCCGCAACGACGGTCGTAATACGCGCAGGCGTCGCCAGGGCTCCCTCAGCCCTCCCGCTTCATTCTCGCCTGCCTTGCGACCTCCGCCGCCGAGGGCTCTGCCTGCTGGAATGAGCCGATTTCGATGGCGCCTGCGCGCTCATAGACGCTCATGATCACGCCGGTGGTCGACGCCTTGGTCGAGGTCAGTTTCAGCGCGCCCGGATGCGCCCCTTCGCCGAACAGCTTCTTCCCCCGCCCCAACACCACCGGGAAGGTCAGCAGCCGGAACTCGTCGATCAGGTCGTGGGCCAGCAGGGTCTGCAACAGCACGCTGGACCCCTGGGTCAGCAGGACGGGCCCCTCGCCTTGCTTCAGCCTGGCGACCTCGCCCGCCACATCGCCTCGCATCGGCGTTGTGTTCTCCCAGCCAAAGGCCTGGTCGGAGCGGGTGGCGACATACTTGGTGCAGGCGCCGAAGGCCTCGCGCACCGGATCGCCCGCCTCCGCGAAGGGCCAGTGGGCGGCGAAGATTTCATAGGTCTTGCGGCCCAGCAGCAGGTCGAACGGCGCCTCGAACATTCCGCCCATGAAGGCGTCCATGGCGTCGTCCCAGTAGGTCACGGTCCACCCGCCTTGGGCGAAGCCCCCGGTCGGGTCCTCAGTAGGCCCGCCGGGCGCCTGCATGACCCCATCCAGGCTGACGAACGCGGCGGCGACAATTTTCCTCATCTGGTCTCTCCAGCAGTTACCTGGCCCAAGGACGGACGGGCGCGCGACGATCCGACATTTCACGCGTTAGCTCTCTGCGGTTAGCGGAGCCGACCTCGTCGTGATAATCCCCCCCAAACGCCGCCTCCGGGTGGTCATGTTCTAGAAATTTGTTCCGCGTCAGAAGGGGCACAGATGAGTAGGGTGCTTGTTATCGGCGCCGGCGGTGTGGGGTCCGTCGCCGTCCACAAGATGGCCATGAGCCAGGACATCTTTACGCACATCACGCTGGCCAGCCGCCGGCGGAGCAAGTGCGACGCCATCGCGGCTTCGGTGAAACAGCGCACCGGCGTGACCATCGAGACCGCCGAGCTGGACGCCGACGACATCGCGGCGACTACCGCGCTGATCAAGGCCGTGAAGCCCGGCCTCGTGGTCAATCTCGCCCTGCCCTATCAGGACCTGGCGATCATGGAGGCGTGCCTGGCGGCCGGGGTGAACTACCTCGACACCGCCAACTACGAACCGCGTGATCAGGCCAAGTTCGAATATAGCTGGCAGTGGGCCTATCAGGAGCGGTTCAAGGCCGCCGGGCTGATGGCCCTGCTCGGCTGCGGGTTCGACCCCGGCGTGACCTCGGTCTTCACCACCTACGTCGCCAAGCACCTGCTGGAGGGCATCGAGACCCTGGACATCCTGGATTGCAACGGCGGCGACCACGGCCACCCCTTCGCCACCAACTTCAACCCCGAGATCAACATCCGCGAAGTGACCGCGCCCTCGCGGCACTGGGAGAACGGCCAGTGGGTCGAGGGCCCGGCCCTGGCCCAGAAGCAAACCTTCGACTTCGATCAGGTCGGACCGCGCAATATGTACCTCATGTACCACGAGGAGCTGGAGTCGCTGGCGCGGTTCTACCCGGAGATCAAGCGCATCCGCTTCTGGATGACCTTCGGAGATTCCTACCTCAAGCACCTGGAAGTGCTGACCAATATCGGCATGACCCGGATCGATCCTGTGATGTTCGAGGGTCGCGAGATCATCCCGCTGCAGTTCCTCAAGGCGCTGCTGCCGGAACCCTCGTCCCTCGGTCCCGTGACCCGCGGCAAGACCAATATCGGCGTCATCGCCAGCGGCCAGAAGGACGGCGCGGAGAAGACCGTCTACGTCCTGAACATCTGCGACCACGAGGAAGCCTATGCCGAGACCGGCAACCAGGCGGTCAGCTACACCACCGGGGTGCCTGCCATGATCGGCGCGGCCCTGATGCTGACGGGCCAGTGGTCGGGCGCAGGCGTGTTCAACATGGAGCAGCTCGATCCCGATCCCTTCATGGACATGCTGAACCGGCACGGGCTGCCCTGGCAGGTCAAGGACCTGGCCGCCCCCCTGGCCTTCTGACAGCCATGGAAACCCAGGCCGGCGGTCCCGGCGCCTTCGCGGGGTTCGACCTGGCTCGTGTCCCCTCCCCCTGCTTCGTCGTCGACGAGGCGGCGGTGCGGCG